>JAISRU010000206.1 GCA_031273515.1 Bacteroidales bacterium
TTTTTTGTCCTTTGAAGGCGCCTTTTCCGTGAATGATGAGCGTAGCGGTACCGATAGCGTTGTTGTTCTTGTAGGACAGTTCATAGTCAACAGTAAAGACCAATTTTTTGCCTTCGGACATCACGTCAGGCAAGACAATGACAGGTTCTCCGCCGTAGAACATGTCGGGAATAGACGCCACCACCGCATGAGCAATATCCGTTTTAGCGTGCTTGTGCGTATGCTCGTTGAAATAAAGTACCTCCTTGTTGAGTTCAGCGACAAAAGCCTCGACAGTGGGGTTATTGTTGAGGAGTTCATAAGCGTCTATTTGTTCTACGATCAGTCGATAGATGGCTTCAATCTGCTTACGCACCTCTCTGAGTCGTTGCTGCGGACGGTTAGCATACTCGGTGTTTCTGTTAACGAAGAGTTGCTCGAACTCGTTTTGCGCATCGTCAAGTTCTCTGACCCAAGCGTTGATACCGACTATATTGACCTGCTCGGCGTAGGTAGACCCGAAGTCAGCGATAAGAATTTTGACCGCCGCCGGCTCTTCTTCGTAAGATTTTTTCTCAATATCTCCGTTAAAAGATTTCATCCTGCGTTCAAGACTTTGAGCCGCTTTGACAACCTCCGGGTCGAAATGATGCAGTGCAGATTTGATAGCAGCATTGATACCCACGATGTCTCGGTCGACTCGTCGGTCGGCTTCGGCAAGTTTGTTGGTGTATTCGCTTGCCCTGACTGCGTCCACTAACTGCCCCTCGATAGTAAGCAGTTCGTAGAACTGCGGCAGGAGGTTGGCAACAATAGTCGCTACCGAAGGATAGCGATCAAAAAGTTTCTGCACTAAAAGTAGAAACTGATATTGCGCTTCATTGCGCAAATAACTAAAGATAATTTTTGTAATTTTCATTTTGGTATGATTTTAAAATTAAACATTCGATATAAAAAGACAGTTTTTCGCAAGCAATCCGACAGCTCGGAAAGCGTCCCGAAGTCTCTGGGAAGCAATCCGACAGCTCGGAAAGCGTCCTGAAGTCTCCGGGAAGCAATCCGACGGCTCGGAAAGCGTCCTGAAGTCTCCGGGAAGAAATCCGACGGCTCGGAAAGCGTCCTGAAGTCTCCGGAAAGAAATCCGACAGCTCGGAAAGCGTCCTGAAGTCTCCGGAAAGAAATCCGACGGCTCGGAAAGCGTCCTGAAGTCTCCGGAAAGAAAATGCGTAAATTGCTGATTATCAGCGCATAATGGGGGGGGGTAAAACATAGTTCTAAAAGCAAAGAAAGTTCCGCCAAGACGGTTTCCTGAAAAGAAACTCGTCCACCCGCAAGGCGAAAAACCTTTGTCCATCGTGTGTGCCGGAAAAAAATCTTTTATCTGTATTGCTATCATAAACAACTTTTTTTTACTCTGAATTGTATAGTATAATTCAATTGCCGCAAATGTACAACATTTTTTTTGAATATCCAACACCATCTGCAAAAAAAGTTATCAACAAGGGATTGTTCATAACTTTCCTTTCTTTCTCCCCCAATCGCTGCGCTTCATTGGGTGGTTATTCATATTAAACTCCTTCGGTGTTACTTTTCTATTCACTTGATCCATCTCTATTCCTTTAATCATGTTAATCACAATGACAAGGGGATTAATCCCCTTGTTAATGGCTGCATACCTGACGGCATGCAGTGTTGGTTTATTATTGTCTATTCTACCAAGCGTCCATTCCTATGGAATGTATTTTTCTGCGTAACTCTGCAGTATTCTGCGGGAAACAATACTCGTCGCTTGCGCTCTTGTCCACTACTAAATCACAGTTCAAGACAATATCACAGTCTGGTAGAGACTTTTTGTACCATTTCATTTTTCCAGCAGCTAAAATCTCCTGCGGTAATGTGTCTTTGGGCTTCTTTGACTAACCATAAATAAAAATGCAGATTGTGCAAACTGCCAATCATAGACCCCAACATCTCTTCGTTGATAAACAAATGACGAAGATAAGCTTTGGAATATTCTCTATCGGCAAACAAATCACTCTGATCATCAATGGGAGAAAAATCATGTTTCCATTTTTCATTTCGCATATTCATGATTCCGTTTCGAGTAAAGAGGACGGCATTTCGTCCATTGCGGGTAGGCATCACACAATCGAACATATCCACTCCCAAAGCAATGCATTCCAAGATATTGGCAGGCGTCCCGACTCCCATCAGGTAGCGGGGCTTTTCTTTTGGAAGAATATTGCAACACAGCGCTGTAATTTCGTACATCATTTCTGTGGGTTCTCCTACGGAAACGCCTCCGACAGCATTACCGTCGAGGTCGAGCGAAGCCGCAAACTCCGCCGACTGACAACGCAAATCAGGATAAATACTTCCCTGCACAATAGGAAATAAAGACTGATATCTACCATACAAAGGCGCCGTTTCCTGCCATTGATTATAACAACGAACAAGCCATCGATGTGTCCGTTCCATGGAGGTCTGAGCATATTCTTTGGTTGTCGGATAGGGAGTACATTCATCGAATGCCATCATGATATCCGAACCGATTATTCGTTGTATATCAATTACATTCTCCGGATTGAACTGATGAACAGATCCATCGATATGCGAAGAAAAACGAACTCCGTCTTCTGTGATTTTTCGTCGGTGATTTAGCGAAAACACCTGAAATCCGCCGCTGTCGGTCAGAATGGGTTTTGTCCATCCGTTGAATGAATGCAAACCTCCTGCTCCTGCTATCACGCTCATCCCCGGACGAAGATAAAGATGATAGGTGTTTCCAAGAATGATTTCCGCTTTTATATCTTCCTGTAATTCACGAAAATGTACGCCCTTAACGCTCCCTACCGTACCTACAGGCATAAAGATAGGCGTAGTAACTTTTCCCGATTCGGTATGCAGTTCTCCGCAACGGGCATTGGATTTGGAATCAATGTTCAAAATTGTAAACTTCATGTTGCTTGTAACTTTTGGCAAAAGTAATGCTTTATTTTCAAACTGTCCTTGTTTTGCGCTTAATTTTATGAACAATTTTTTTAACTCTCAAAAACAGCTTCAAATCACATACTGACAGAGGAAAACACTAAATAAATCTACCATACAGCAGGATGTTTTACAGGATTGTTCATTCAGAGAACTGCTTTTCCCTGACTGTTTTTTGCACATTTTGTCTTTCATAAATCCTGAATTCAGCGAATAAATGTAAGTTTCTGACAACGTTCTTATGTTTCTTTACGCTTCTTTTCTTTCTGTTTGCTTTTGCGATTCATCTAATCAGTTTCCCTGTTATATTGCATGGGATAAGATCAACTTCTTGATGGATTGTTTTTGTCGCATCGTGCAATAAATTAAAGAAAATACAGTTAATACAGCATATCGTATTGGTTGATGTGTTTTTTATGTTTTTTATATCATTTGTAAAAGAGATATTACCGTTTCAAAAACAAAACAATGGAAGCAAAATTAAAAGAATCGTTTACGTCTAAAGCCCGTCGGGATTGCGGATTGGTACGTGAAGCTGTTGAATCGGGCAGTCAGCGTGCGTATGCCGAATTGATGGAGCATTATAGAGAATCGCTTTACATGTTGATGTTCAAGATGGTAAATAATCCCTATGATGCGGAAGATTTAACTATTGAAGCTTTTGGAAAAGCATTTCGTAATTTGTCGCAATATACGTATGAATATGCTTTTAGTACTTGGCTCTTCAAGATAGCCGCCAATAACTGTGTGGATTTCTTGCGAAAGAAGAAACTGCATCTGTTTGAAATTGACAAATCTTATTTTACCTCAGGAAATGAAGCCCGCTTGTTTGAACTGAACGATAGCGGTCCCAATCCTGAGCAACAGTTGTTCGATAAAGAAAAAGCAGCGAAACTTCATAAAGTAGTAGCTACTTTGAAGCCTAAATACCGTAAGTTGATTGAATTGCGTTATTTTGAAGAAATGTCATACGAAGAAATCTCCAAAGAACTCAATCTTCCTATCGGTACTGTAAAAGGGATGTTGTTTCGGGCAAGATATATGCTGCAAGCTATCATTAAAGAAGACGATTTGTAAGGATGCAGCACCTTCCAACAGAATTTATTTCGGAAATATTTATTGTAGTATAGTAATAATCATTCATTTTCATAAAACGTTATAAAAAAAAGATGAGAAAAACAGGTTTAAAAGTATTGGCAGTGGCAGTTGTATTCACTTCTTGTGTTACCAAACAGAAATACACGGAATGTACAACCGATTTATCCGATTGTGAAACAGCAAGAAAAGAACTTGCAACCCAAAAATTAGATTTAGAGAATAAAGTTCTTGAGTTGGAATCTAATACTCAACAAATGCAGACAAAGCTCAGACAATTGGAGTTGGATACTTCCGGATTGGTTCGTTCAAATCGTGAACTGAATGAGCAATATGCTGGATTGCAGGCGAATTACGATGATTTATTGCTTTCGTACAAGAACATGAACGTGGGCAATAAAAAAGAAACGGAAGCTATGCTCAATCAGTTACAGGAAGCGCAGCGCAAATTAGAAGAAAAAGAAAAAGAAACAAAGAGTTTATTGTCCGATCTGGATAAAAAGACTTCGGATCTGGAAGAAAAAAACACAAAACTTCTTGAATTGCAATCTATTCTTGACAAAAAAGATGCTGATGTGAAACTGTTGAAGAATAAAATCAAAGAAGCATTGGTCGGTTTTGAAGGCAGCGGATTGCAGGTGACGGAAAAGAATGGAAAAGTCTATGTTTCAATGGAGGAAAAGTTGTTGTTTGCCAGCGGAAAATTCACCTTGGACGCCAAAGGAGAAGCCGCATTAAAAGAATTGGCAAAGGTCTTGGAAGTTGATACCAATATTAATGTTATGGTGGAAGGACATACGGATAATATTCCGTTTTCTGCAAGTTCTTCCGCACAGATTCGTGATAATTGGGATTTGAGTGTGATGCGTGCAACTACCATTGTGAAAACAATCTTGAAATATGGAGATATTGTTCCTGCTCGTTTAGTCGCCTCCGGAAGAAGTGAATATGTTCCTTTGGATACGGAAGATACCAAAGAAGCACGTGCTAAAAATCGTCGTACAGAGATAATCCTTACGCCAAAATTAGACACTTTGTTCGAAATTCTGGAATAATTAACGAGTAGACAAGTGAACAAGCAGAAAAGCGTAAAAAGAAAAAGAAAAATCTGTATTTATCTGTATAATCTGCATCATCTGGTGCGCTAATTTATTCGTCCACAGACAATCATGTCCATCAGTTAATCAGATAAATCAGAGTTCAGACAATAATCTTGTCAATCCTTTAATCCTGATTCAGACAATGGGGAGGCATGGGGGAAGACAATAATCGTCGCTTTGCGTAATTTTCAATTATTTTGCTTACTTTTGCGGTCAGAATCAGTCGTCGTGATACGACTGTCGGCGTCAAAGCCGCAATCGGTTGTTTAAAATAATAAGATCAAACAGTTATGAATGTAAATAACGAAAAAAATGTTTCGACGCAAAAGATGCGTAATCTGTCAAAGAAGATCAGGATTGGTTTTCTTTCGGCAATGTGTATATGTTTTTTAAATGTAACAGGAGTGATGAGTGCAAATAAAATTGAAACTGTTCCCCCTCAGGGAATGCAGGAAGTGTATGATTTTTTGAAGCAATGTCAGACCTATTATCTGGCGACAGTGGAAGGCGACCAACCAAGAGTACGTCCGTTTGGGACAATCCATATTTTTGAGGGTAAACTCTATATTCAGACGGGTAAAGTCAAAAATGTTTCCAAACAAATGAGGATAAATCCAAAGATAGAGATCTGCGCTTTCGACGGAAAACAATGGATACGGATACAGGCGATTGCTGTCGAAGATAACCGACGGGAAGCCAAACAAAGCATGTTAGACGCATATCCGGGATTAAAAGACAGGTATTCGGCAGATGATGATAATACGCAGGTTCTGTATCTCAAAGAGGTTACTGCAACGATTTCGTCGTTTTCGGGAGACCCCAAAGTTATCACATTCTGAAGTCATTGCCGACAGCGTTCAGTCGAGTTAATACCATTCCAGCGTAAAGGTTCCTTCGGAAGGGTATGTTGTGGTTCCATCCGTAAAAAGCGTGGAGAATGTGCCGGTGATTGATTTTTTGTCGTAGGTTCCCTGTATTGTTATGGTATTGAAGGCGTCTTTTTCGAGAACCTTCCCAAAGCCAATCATTCCGGAGATGCTATTGTTTTTGCCTTTTTTCAAGACAGATGTAACCTGAGATGTTTTTTCTCTCAGATGCAGTTCTTTCTTTGAAGAATGCGTAACATCAAAATAGTAGGCAGTCTTGTAAGTTCTGTTGTTTACCTGACCCTCGAAGTTTCCTTTGTATTCCCCTTTCTGAGGCTCTTTTTTGCAGGAAACAAAACAAAAAATACAACTTGTCATGACACAAAAGAATAATGTTTTCATCGTAAAGCAGAAAATAAATGTATTTGTATAACTTCTGATTTCTCGAAATATTGTCTAATACGAGGAATTTTCCCATATTATTTTCATTGTCCGACCCACAAACTCATCCCTGTTGGAAAGGCAGAGGAGTTCTTGCAAATCATGATCCGTGAGTGCAAAACCAACAGCAAAATAATGCCATAATTCTTTCAGACGATTTAATACTCTGCGTTCGGGATAAGCGTCCGAATAACAGGCGATTAATTCTCTGTAAAAGTATTCAA
>JAISRU010000232.1 GCA_031273515.1 Bacteroidales bacterium
GAAATGTTGTGATGTTTTCTACCAATATTTTGTCCCTAACGGGACAGAATTGTGGCTACGGTTAATAAAATTCCATCCCTGCGGGATTTTTTACGCTTGCGACAATTTGAAATGCACCCTTCGGATGCTTCTGTCTGAACTGTGATTTAATGATTTTCTTCTTCGTTTCCCATTGTCTGAATCAGGATTTACAAGATTAACAGGATTAACAGGATTGCCCTTTGGACGCTTTTGTCTTGAACTGTGATTTATATTTCGGCTTGATATTGAGCCTGTCGAAATAATGTCAAAACAAAAAGCAGGATATGGTTGCACAATACATTGAATTTCAGAAGCCGTCACATTCCGTCCCTAACGGGACGACGCATGAAAGGTGTTGTGATGTTTCTACCAACATATTGTCTCTGACGGGACAGAGCTGTTACAGCAATGCGATCCCACGTCATCCTGCTTTTCGTTCATTTTTGACCTTCAGAAGTCCAAGTTTGACCTTCGGAAGTACCTTTTTGAACCTCGGAAGTCCAAGTTTGACCTTCGGAAGTACCTTTTTGACCTTCAGAAGTTCAAGTTTGACCTTCTGAAGTACCTTTTTGAACCTCAGAAGTCCAAGTTTGAACTTCTGAAGTACCTTTTTGACCTTCGGAAGTCCAAGTTTGACCTTCGGAAGTACCTTTTTGAACCTCAGAAGTCCAAGTTTGAACTTTGGAAGTACCTTTTTGAACATCGGAAGTCCAAGTTTGAACTTTGGAAGTACCTTTTTGACCTTCAGAAGTTCAAGTTTGACCTTCGGAAGTACCTTTTTGAACCTCAGAAGTCCAAAAAGAAATATTCGGAAATCTTTTTCAAAGAGAGAAAACAGAAAAGGCTGTTTTTGAAACTGCCTTTTCTGTTTACAAGAAAGTTATTCTTCCTCTTTTTTCTTTCTTCTGCCCGGAAAACGTGCTTTCAATTCTTCATAAATGGCTTTTGCTCCCGGTATATCATGTAAGGCAGCCTGTTTGACGGAATTATAGAAAATAATTGCCGCCTGAAAAGCTTCGCTTCCCGCAATCATAACGGTATCGTCTATACCGTCAGCCAATTGATTAGTCGAAACATTCAACGTTCGCAAGTTTAGTATGTCTTCCCTGTCAATTCTAAAGTCCGAAATATCAAGGAAATGAGGAAGAAATGAAGGATTATGCACAGCATAATCGTATGCTTTTTCTACAAAACTAAGTGTTTTATCACCCATTTTGAGCATCGTCCGTCGTTCTTCGGGCGTGAGAGCCAACAAATAAGGTTTGAGTATATCTGCCGCTTCATCTATTTTTCTTTGCGCTTCTGCCAACACATCGGCAGGTATTAATTTGTTGTGTACGTTTTGCATGTGTCTATATTTAAGTTTATTATCATTTAGTTTGAAGATTGATATTAGATATTTCAATATCAATCCAATTGAACGCTACAAAAGTACTGTTTTTTCCAATACAAAAATCATTTTTTTCGCTTCCACTAAACTTTTTTTCATGCAACGGTTCGGCATAGTCAGCAAGTAGATATCTCTATTTATTCGCTACGTCGGTTCTGTATGCTAAAAATAATCATGTTCATCAAATAAATCAGATAAATCAGAGTTCAGACAAAAGTGGCAGGCGGAGTTTCTGGATTGCCACATTCCGCTTCGCTACATTCGCAATGACGACGTGGGTATTTGCGTCCGAATGGCATGACAGAAAATTCTCAATTGGACTGAAATTGTTTCAAGACAAAATCGGATTCTTTGATACTTTTTTGCAGGTAGTCTAAGGTCAGGTTCTGAATTTCGTCGTCAGACAGTTGCCAGTCCACAGACGAACGACGTAAACGTTCATTGACATCCATCAGGGTCAGGGCGACGGCAACAGAAACATTATAACTTTCCGTGAATCCGTACATGGGTATCTTGACAAATTCATCCGCCATATCAATAGCCGTTTGACTTAATCCCCCGTGTTCGCTGCCAAACAGAAAAGCAATTTTCGATTCAATCGACACATCTCTCAACAGACTTTCGTTTTCGTGAGGAAGCGTGGCGACGATTTTATAACCTTTCTTCTTTAATGTTTTCAGACAATATTCTGTATTCTGCTTATGCTTGCTGTAATGATACACCGAAAGCCATTTCTGAGCGCCTATCGCTATCTGATTATTTATTTCATAGTCAGATTCGTTTTCGATAATATGGACGTCCTGAATGCCTGAACATTCCGCTGTCCGAAGGATAGCGCTTACATTATGCGATTGAAACAAATTCTCAATCACGAGGGTAATATGCCGCGTTCGCTTTTGAACAACCTCTCTGATACGCGCGTATCGATTTTCAGATACAAATTCTTTTAAATAATCAATGACAGCTTGTTTATCGTCAGACATTTGAGAACAGGATAACTAAAAGAGAATTACGTCATGCATTGTTTTATTGCCGAGTAAGAAATCACGGACAGACATTCGTTTCTTGCCGAAAACCTGCAACTCTTTCACGGAAATACAACCATCCTGACAAGCTATCTTCAGAAAATTTTTATTATCTGTTTCTATCGTGCCGCAAGGCAGACTATGCTTCAGAACTTCCGTTTCACAAGAGAATATTTTCAGCAACAGGACGTCTCCGTTTTTATCTTTGTATTCGGAAAATGCAGCGGGATAAGGAGAGAGTCCCCTGATAAAATTATATATCCTGACAGCAGACCCATTCCAATCTATCCGACAATGCTCTTTCATTATTTTGGGCGCTAATTTCAGGACGTCCGGTTCGGATTGATGTTGTGGTTCAGCAACGCCGTCTTCGATCTGCCGCAATGTTGTCAACAGAAGCTGTTTGCCGACCTTCAAGAGTTTATCATGCAGAACTCCCGCATTATCGTCTGGGGTTATTTCCACCTTTTCCCGCAGGAGTATCTTTCCTTCGTCTATGTTTTCATTGATAAAGAAAGTGGTAACCCCTGTTTGTGTTTCTCCATTGATAATCGCCCAATTAATCGGAGCAGCTCCTCTGTAGTGAGGCAAAAGAGAAGCATGCAGATTGATGGTTCCTTTGGGAGGTATTTTCCATATTATTTCGGGCAACATCCGAAATGCAACCACAACAAACACATCGGCATTTAACGACCTCAAAGTGTCTGCGAACTGACTCTCTCGCAGTTTCACCGGCTGAAAGACAGGCAAACCGTATGTCTGAGCAAGCTGTTTCACGGAGGACTCTTTTATTTTCATGCCTCTTCCTGCCGCTTTGTCTACAGCGGTAACAACACCGACAATTTCATGATGTTTGTCGGTAAGAATAGCGTCCAATACTCCGGAAGCAAAATCGGGCGTCCCCATAAATACTATTCGCATTGAAGATTTGTCTTTTAGTGAACATTAAATCAAAACATAGTCCTTACATTGCCAGAAGTTTCAGACAGGCAACAGCCGCTTCCGTTCCTTTATTACCGTGTTTTCCGCCTGCTCTGTCCATTGCCTGTTGCATGTTATTGGTAGTCAGCACGCCAAAAACGACCGGTATTTCACAACTTAAACCAACCTGCATAATACCGTTTGCCGTCGCCTGAGCAATAAACTCGAAATGTCTGGTTTCTCCCTGTATAATACAGCCAATGCAAATAACGGCGTCGACCTTTCTGTTTTTGGCAATATGCTTTGCGGAATATGGCAATTCAAAACTTCCCGCCACAGGAATCTGCATAATATCATCGACAGTTAAACCGTGCTTTAGAAGTGTTTCCACGCAAGCAGTTTCCATGGACTGTGTAACCTCGACATTCCATTGAGCCGTAATAACTGCGACTTTTTTATTGTGCAATACAGGAATATCCGCAGGGTCGTATGCCGATAGATTTTGTTTTTTCATCTTTCAGGAACGGGATTTGGCTTTGGTATATTCAATCCGTTTTTCAATATCCATTGCCTCGAACGACTGCATGTATTCTTTTTGCAATCTTTCGTAATACGATACCGCATCCTTCCATTTTCCCTGCATTTCGCACAGCATGCCCAAACGCAGTAAATAGATGGGAGTAACCAATTCGTTCGCATTTTTAGAAACGGCTTTTTTATAATACTTGGCGGCATTATCCAGATCGTTTTTTTCCATATAGGCGTCGCCCAACGACCCCAGCGCCTGAACGGAGATTAATTTATCGCCGGACTTAAACTTCTTTAGATATTTAATGGCGTCATCGTATTGTCCTAATCTGAGGTAGCAGATACCTGCTATGTATTTTGCACGATTTCCTGTTTTGGTAGCGCTATAGTCGTCGATAACCTGCAATACGCCATCGTACAAACCGTCGCCGTTGAGCGCTAATTCCAGAGAATCCATAGCAAAATAGCGTTCTGCTTTGAATATGGCGGTTTCTGCTTTCTGTTGCTGAGATGGCATATAATATAAAAAGTAAGCCAAAGCCAGAACAACAAGCGCGAAAACGACAATTGTTACAATATTGACTACTTTTTGTTTCTCATTATAAAGGACAATCAACCTTTTTAACCATGAATCCGACGTATGCGTATAAGGCGCATGCGTGCTTTTTTCCACGTGTTTCTTATTATTTTTACTTACAGATGTCTGCATATTTTCTCTGTGTTTTTTATTGCTTTTGCTCATAATAATTCCGTCTGTTTACTTCTTATGAATTTTTTGCAAAGGTACAAAAATAAATTGATAATTGATAATAGAGGATTGAAAATTTTTAGTCATGCCATTATTAGTGAACAAGTGAACAAGTGGACAAGTGAACAAGTGGACAAGTGAACAAGTGGACAAGTGGACACATGGACACATGTCAATCATTTAATCAGATGGATATTGAGCGTAGCCGAAATATAAATCACAGTTCAAGACAAAGGGAAGGGCTTATTCTCTGATGTATAAATGCAGGAAAAAGGGTTTGAAGAAAGTTTGAGAAAAATGACTTTCCTGTTGAAAAGAATTGTATATTTGCAAAATTATTTATATTGTCTGTTTCATTAAAATTATAGAGAAATGAGTTTTATTAATTATACGTACAAAATTGAAAGAATAGACCAACTAATCCGTCTGAAAAACACAGGGGAACCTGAAGATTTGGCGCGAAAAATTAAGATTACAGAACGTAGTGTCTATAGAACTAAAGTTCTTATTGCTTGTATGTTGCTTTTTCCCTTGTTTATACAGGCACAGGTGAAAGATTTAGGCGTTTTTAAATCGAAAACGGAAGATATTCCTTATTGTGTTAATCAATATTGGTATCCTTATGGTTTTACTTTGTCTGACGAAGAAAAAGATAATCAATTCCACTTGTATTGTCGTCCAAATCAAAAAACCAAGCTGATTATGGTTCTTAACAAGGATACGTTGAAAATGGAAGTAAGTAATCGGGATACAATACGATTTACCATATTGGTCGGGAAGAAAAAGGATACTGCTTACATGGAAATTATTGGTGTATATGATATTCCTGATATTATTTCTAAAGAAGACAAACTTTATCACTTGAGTAGATTGTGGAGTGAAGCCAAATATAATTTTGTCAATCTTGATAAAATTACTTTCGATTGGGATAGTCTTTATTATGCTTATATTTCGAAGGTTTTGGCAACACAAAATGATTACGATTACTATCGTTTGCTTGAACGTTTCTATGCTTCTTTGGGCGATGGACATACGCAGGTCAAATATTATTCTTTCTACGTCTTTCTTGATTATGTTCCTGTCAATATTGAATTTTTCAATAATAAACCTTATATTACTACTTACACAAACAACATCGGAATGGATTCAAGTTTTGTAGGCGCTGAAATTATTGAAATAGCGAATATGCCCGTAAATCAATATTTGGAAGACAGTCTTTATCCATTTATTTCTGCATCCACTCGACACATTTTGCAACGACGGGTAAGTCTTACCTATGGCTTAAAAACAATTCCTTTTGTTATGAAAGTGAAAAAACAGGACGGCAGCATGGTAGACTTAACCTTTCAACGTAACGGAGAAGAAACACGAACCAATCAAGACCTCAATTATGGAAAAGTAATCTCCTACTCAATGCCTGAAAGAGTAGAAACTAAATGGATGAATGACTCTATATTGTATCTGGCAGTGAATACGTTTTATCCCGAAGAAAAAGTAATAAATGCACTGATAGAATCGGAAAAAGAAATATCAAAAGCAAAAGGATTGATTATTGATATACGGGAAAACGGAGGAGGTTCAACTACAGTTGCATGGCATTTACAATCGTATTTGACGCAAGGAAATTATTTTTTAACTTTCGGTTCACAGATACGTATAAACGACGGTGTAAAACGAGCTAATGGGAATTGGATAGAAGAATATGAAGATTTTTTGAAAGATAGAGCCTATCGTTTTGAAGAAACGGATACGGTGTGGATTCCGGAAACAATGCCTCGTTTTTTAATGCCTGCAGTAGTACTTATCGGCAATTCTACCTTTTCGGCGGCAGAAGATTTTTTGGTAAATTTATACGAAGTTCCCAATCGTCCGCTTTTCATAGGAGAGCCAACAGGAGGTTCGACGGGTTCGCCTCTTGTAATCGGATTAATGGACGATAGTTGGGCAAGAATATGTACGCGTCGTATTTGTTTTCCTTACAGTAAAAAACCTTTTGTCAACGAAGGTATTCAACCTGATATTCTGGTGATGCCTACTTACGATGACTATATGAATGACAAAGATGTTGTCTTAGAAAAAGCAATAGAATATCTGAAAACAAGAAAATAATACAACTGATTAGATCAGATTAGATGAATACTCCGATTGTTTATTGTCTTGAACCGTAATTTATTAGTAGACACGTGAACAAGTAAATGAATAGACAGGCTGCATACCTGACAGCATGTAGCGTTGGTTCTTTATCATTTGTTTCTACCGAGCGATGCATTCCTGTGCGAGAGAAAAAACTCCAAAACTGCAAATCAGTCGCGTGCAAACAGAACGAGCAGGTAGGTGTGCGACGGTGAGGTGCGTTCTGTCATAAGTGTATTTCCGTTGAAAAATGTACTTTAAAAAAATGTTAAGTCTGCAGGAACTGTCACATGATACAAATCCCTTTTTATTAATCAAATAGGCTTGTTTGATAAGCAATTTTATCATTATTGTTTAATTTTTTTGATTTTATCTTATCAATAATTTCTTCCAATTTTTTTTGAGTCAGGATTGTAATAGTATCTTTTTGTTCGGCAATTAATTGTCTATTTAAATCAAACATTGGATTGTCAATATCAATGGCTTGGTCGTACATTACAGCTCGTGGAATGTTATAATTTTTTGCATAACCCATTGCTAATCTCGCACCACTATCTAGTTTTTTGTCGGATATTTTCCAAAGAGCAGCTGAATTTTGCGCATAGCTAGCAGCTAAAATTATCGTATCACAAAATAATGCTTGTAATCTATCACGATCGTTGTAACGATTACTTAACTCCATTGAAGATTTAAATTCGTTGTAGTATTCAGAAACTAAAAGCCCACCTTCTTCTACTATTTCATATGCTAAACCTTTATTTTTGGCAGGTAAGATATTGTTAAGAGGACTTGGCAAAATTGCAATGGTTTTACCTCCTTTCAGAGCTTGTTTATGTGCAATACTATCGCAACCAAATGCCAACCCACTAACTATTGTTACATCTCTTTTGACAATTTCTGCAACTATCTTTTGTTCTCTAATTTCTATTGTTTCATCTGGATTAAGTAGCCCAATAACAGTAATGTTACTATTTTCAATGTCCAATAAATCAATATTCCCTTTGTAAAAAAGGAATACAGGTTTATCACTTTCTTTGACACATCCTCTATGTCTTGGAAAGTTTTTATCTCCGATTGCCAATAAACCATCGCAACAATCTTCTAAACAACTTATTTTATTTTTTAGTAGATCTTTGCTAACTTCAAAATCATCAATCGTGATTAAATCATCTTGCTTTGAGTTATTGTTCAATAATGAAACAATTTTTTCAATACTTTCATTGCCTTTTAAATTTTTCACAATCCATGCATTGCCAATATGCTTAAAAGTTTTGACTGTTAAAACATTTACTGCATTTTCTGTGTATTCCATTTTTTTTATTTTTTTAATTCTGTGAATACTTAATATCTCGAAACAGTTTTTCCCACAGCGTAAAAGACTATAGACTTTGCACCTTTGTTTAATAATGCCTGAATTGCATCTTCGTCAATATTTACGGTTTTTGTGTATAAATCGTCAATCAGTAAAATGTCCTTGCCTCTTACGTTATCAGAAATTTTGCAAGTATCTTTTGTAATTCCGGGATATGGCTTTTCTCCATCATTAGGCATCCCATGATTTGATAGTGCTTCATTTGCTTTCGGGGTGTCCAAGTGTGTTGTCTTCGTATTAGTGTGTCGTATAATATAATCTGTGCAATCACAAAAACCATTAAGTTGATTGGCAACATCTCTGATTGTACTTTTCAGCAATAATTGATTTGCCTGATAATTAACCTTTGCTCGTGGAATAACGCATACCATGATTATTGGCAATCCTAATTTATTATAAATCAGAGGTAAATCTT
>JAISRU010000242.1 GCA_031273515.1 Bacteroidales bacterium
ATATTTATCCAAGTCCGCCTGTAGCAGGACGACATACCATATTTGACGCTCTCTATATGGAAATGGATGAATATTGTCCTGCCATTAGCAAGACTTTTCCCGGATTCAAATATGCCGCACGTCTGGGCGATAGCAATAGAGGAGCAGAAATGGAAGCCATAGAATATACCCTGTCGATAGATAGCAGCAATTCGTTGTTGTTAGTCCATTTTGCATGGGTGATGGAACATTGCAATCATGATGTTAGCGAACAACCTCAGTTTTCTATGACTCTCAAAGACACATCGGGTAATGTTTTAAATATTCCTGACAACGGTTCTCAGGTCAATCCTAATAATTGGATGTATCATTATACCTGCAATGAAGAAAACATAGTGGCTAATAATTGGGTTACTGTCGGATTTGATCTGAGATACTTTATAGGACAAACAATCAAAATATATTACGAAACGCGGGATTGTGCACAGGGAGATCACTTTGCGTATGCTTATATCGTGAATGAATGTCGTCCTATGAAGATTGAAACGCAGCTTTGCGAAGGAGAAACAGCTGTCCGTCTGCGTGCACCCGAAGGCTTTGTTTGGTACAAATGGACACGAAGTTCTCAACCTGACTGGCTATATGAAGGGTTAGGAAAAAATTATCGGAATATTGTTTGCCCCGATGCATTGGAAGGAGAAATCTTTACCTGTCAGATAAGGTCGGAATTAGGATTTCTGTTAACGCTACAAACGACTGTCGTCAGAACCGATATTGATGCATTTTTTATGTTTTGCGTGAAAAATGACGGAATAGTGATTTTTCCTCCAGGTCAAGGAAATCAAAGCTGGTATGATACCTGTAATCGTACGGCTACATTTGTAGACTTGTCTACAGTAACCGGCAGCGCTAAGCAGTCGGTTTTATGGGAGATACCTGCCCTCAAAGCCGTATCGTCCGACTCTTTATTTACCTGTACCTTTCCTAATCCCGATACGGCAACGACCTACAACGTCCGCTTGACGGTTTTCGCTGAAAATGGCTGTACCGATACCACTTCGCAATCAATCACGATTTATCCTGTGCCGGAAGTCAAAATAATAAGTTCAAAGACCTTTTTCACGGAGGGAAAAGATACTCTGACGGCATTGTTTAAAGGTCGGTTTTTGTCTTATGTATGGTCGTGGATACTATCGGAGGATGCTACAACAGGGACAGACAACATCTCTAATCCCCTGATTGTCGAAAAGACAGGAACTTACCGAATTGATGCGCTAGAAGAAGAAGGCTGTTTACTTTCGGACGTTACAGGTATTTCCGATCTGAAAACATTCTTTAGATACGGAGTAATGCAGTCTGGGATTATTGATTTTACAGGTCATAACAATGAGAACCATTACGACAGCTGCACTCGAACAGCTACTTTTGTCGATTCATCTTCTTTGTACAATACGGAGATATGTACCCGTTTCTGGCAGATAGACAAAATGAATATAAGCTCTTCCGATCCCCTGTTCAGGGTTACTTTTCCCGACGAAGAAGAACCGCAGACCTATATTGTGCGTTTGCAAATCACGACGACAAACAACGATTACGATGTCTATGAAGACAGTATTACCATTTTTCCTGTTTCCAAAATAGACATTGATTTTACTCGAACCATGCATATTACGGGAACGGATACGTTAAAGGCTGTTTCATTGCGTGGTGATTTTGTATCGTATCAATGGACATGGAGAGCTAAATTTGGGGATGTCCGCACAGACACAGGCAGTATACTCTTATTGTCCGAACGCTGGATTTATTGCATTTTGCAGGCAGAAGATGAAAAAGGATGTTATGCGAGAGATACAATTTTTAACGATGCTGTTTCCATTAGCGAACATACTCAGGAAACATGGACGTTAGGACAAAACATTCCCAATCCTGCCCGAAATACTGTTTCTATCCCCTACTCTATTCCTGTTCAGGGACAAGTTACCTTCGAGGTATATGCTGTTACAGGTCAATTGTTGTACAAAGAAACGATAACATCTTCGGCAGGATCACATAAGATAACATACGATGTTTCGGCTTTGTCTTCAGGAATTTATTTCTATACTTTACGTTACAACAAGGGTATTCTAAGTCGGAAAATGATTGTTAACTAGTGTCTGCTCGCAAACGTCTATTCTCCAAAAGAAAAATATATAACTAATTGATATAGATATTTTACAAACATTATATGATGAATTTTTATCCCGAATCTTTTGCGGATATAGTCGAATCTTTGAATGATTTGACTTCTATGAGCAAATTTTACAATACGAACGATTTCAAAGTACGTATTGTACATGTAGTTCTACAATTCTGACAGATAATTATTCGCCTTTATTTATACTTATATATATTTGTATAATAGATTATTGTGAATTTTCGGGCAGACACTCACCATACGACACTGAGTAAAAATCCGGATAAAACTTTTACACCCCGTACTCCCGCATTGTGTGCAGTTTATAAAGCAGAGCTGGAATGATGCATTGATGCAACAGATTAACACAGATAAAATAATTATAGTCAATCATTTAATTGCATAAATCACAGTTCGGACAATAATCGTCGCTTTGCGCAATTCTCAATTCTCAATTCTCAATTCGATAAAGATTATTTTCCCGTCATGATCCGAAGGACAACTTTATCTGTTATGTCCATGCCTTCCGTGCCGATAAGCGCTAAATTTTGAATACATTTGTCCACATCATCGTCTATAATTCCTTCTACC
>JAISRU010000291.1 GCA_031273515.1 Bacteroidales bacterium
GACGACGTAGGTATTTGCGTCCGTATGGCATGACTAAAAATTCTCAATTAAAATGTGTTTCTTTGAGCAGTTTGCCAGAGGTGTCGTAAAACGACCAGACTCCTGTTTTTGTGCCGTGCTCATAACGACCTTTTATATATGACTTCCCATTGGGATGCCAAACGTTATATTCTCCATGTTCTTTGCCGTTTGTATAATTTTGTTCGCTGTTTTTCTGTCCCGATGCGTACCATGAAGTCCAGACGCCATCTTTTGTCTGCTCGTTATTATAAGTTCCTTCTATGTATTTTTTTTCGTCTGGAAAATAATACGTTTCTTTGTATAATAATTTTGTTCCGTCATCGGCAAGGATATATTCGTTTACTTTTTCAGGTTTTCCGTCGGCGTATGTTGACTGTACTTCAGGTATTGTTTTAACTCTGTTGCACGACGTCAAAACACTTACAATAAAAAAGGCGCATAGAATACAGTGGATAAAATGTTTCATTGTGGAAATTTTTATTCGGTTGATTTTTTATACGATGCGTTTAATTCTTTTATCACTTCATCGGTGATGTCATAGACGTCGTTTGCATGTAATATAGCAGATCCCGAACTGATTGCAAAGACATAATCCGCTTTGTAACGGGCGTCATTGATGCGTTTGGAAACATTCTTCAGAGAATCCATTATTTCATTGTTGACCGACATTTCTTTGTCCGACAAAATCTGAGAATAACGGGCAGTCAGGTTTTCTAAGATTTCTTTTTCCTGAAGCAATTGCCGTTCTGCATTTTGCATTTGGGTTTGCGTCAAGACATTATTTTGAACATTGATAAGATAGTTTTGGTATTTGGTTTCAAATTCAGAAGATTTTGTCTGTAAGTCTTTCTGGTATTTTTTCGATTCTGTTTCCAGATCGTTTTTCAACAGATTTACAAGTGTATAATGCTCCATGATCGAATCGCTGTTGATAGTAATTATCATCGTCTGGCTATCTCCTGTCCGCACAGGAATGGCTTTAAGCGCTTCAGGTTGCTGCGTAAAATGCAGTATATAGAGAATTACAATAGATGCAACAACAAGTCCAAAGGCAATCATCCAACAAATGCAGGCTCTGTTCTTTCTAAAGAATTTGGGCGCTCCCGAACCAAAACGATTAAGTTCTGCTACTGCATTTTCTTTCGTTGGATGCGTCTGTGTCTGTATTTCGGCGTTGCAATTCATCTGTTCTTCCGATTGTATTTCTGTCTTTTCTTCTGTATTGTCCATTTTATATTTTGTTTATTTAAAAATAAGTCTGTAAGCAGAACGAATTATTGATACAGGATTTATTTTCTTTTTATTCCGTCCTGTTTGTTTCGTTGTGCAAATAAATTTACATTATCTCCAACGTTATTTGTAGGGATTATATTTTATCGGTTCATTCTTTTTTTTGGTTCTATCGTTATTTGTGTGGACAGAGAGAAAAAAGTGGAGACATTTAGATTTGTGGCAATACAAGACCTGTTTCGTGGCAGAATTGCCTCGTTACAGGGATGCAGAAGGTTCTTTTACAGACGAGCCGAACGTTTAAACGGCGCAATACAGGAATAAAAAACAATCGGAAGAGGGTACAGAAACACCGCCAATTTCAGAATTGCAATTTTGTTTTTTCACGAAAACTTAGACCTCTTTCCACGCAAATAACGGTAGAACCAACATGATTGGCTTCGTCCTTCCTTCTTGCTGATCGGCATAGTCAGCAAACTACCTCTGCTCTTGTTTTGCCGCACAATTTTACCAACTGCCGCCACCCCGTCGCTTTGGACGAGGCGGTCGGTGTTGATAGTCGTTTGCGAAAATGCCTGACAACATGCTCTTTGATAATCAAAGACGTATATTCACTTCAGCTTTCTTATAATCAGAGATTATAGAGCCGGTGAATGTTTCCCTTTACCATCCGGATGTCTGGAACACGACCCTGCCGTTAAAGAGCTAATCGAACTGGACGAACTCCCGCAATACTTACAAGTGTACTTGCTTTTCTCGCTACCTTCATACAATTTGTGTCTTCCTCTACCATCCGGATGTCTGGAACATGACCCTGCCGTTAAAGAGCTAATCGAACTGGACGAACTCCCACAATGCTCACAAAAATATTTTGCCATAATTAAATCCCTGATACGTGTCGGGCGCAACTTTTAAATTAATATTTATCTATTTATTTTCTGCAAAATTACCACACTGTTGCGTCAAACTACGTCGCAGTATGATGTTTTTTATTCTTCTTCGGCTATAATAAATCGAGGATTTGGTCGATGCTGAGTCTTTCCTTATATCCTTTTTTGACGGCTTCTTCTTTGCTGTACTCGTTGCCTTGTTTGTCGATGTAGAAACTCAATTCTACCTTTGCAAAACCTCCCCCAAAATCCTCTGCCTTATCATATTTCAACGGAATAACTTCTTTTCCTGTTTTATCTATAAAGCCATATTTGTCATTCAATGCTACCTTTGCTAAACCTTCCCAAAAATTCTCTACCTCATCATATTTCAATGGAATGACTTCTTTTCCTGTTTTATCTATAAAACCCTGTTTGTCATTCAATTTTACCTTTGCAAAACCTTCCGAAAAATCCTCTGCATAATCATATTTCAGTGGAATGACTTCTTTCCCTGTTTGATCTATAAAACCCTGTTTGT
Source organism: Bacteroidales bacterium (assembly GCA_031273515.1). Taxonomy (GTDB): domain Bacteria; phylum Bacteroidota; class Bacteroidia; order Bacteroidales; family WCHB1-69; genus JAIROC01. Next base: position 2,662 of record JAISRU010000291.1, read on the forward strand.
CATTCAATTTTACCTTTGCAAGACCTTCCGAAAAATCCTCTGCCTCATCATATTTCAGTGGAATGACTTCTTTCCCTGTTTGATCTATAAACCCCTGTTTATCATTCAATGCTACCTTTGCAAGACCTTCCGAAAAATCCTCTGCCTCATCATATTTCAGCGGAATGACTTATTTTCCTGTTTTATCTATAAAACCATATTTGTCATTCAATACTACCTGTGTAAGACCTTCACTAAAATAATCTACATACTCATATTTCAGCGGAATGACTTCTTTACCCGTTTTATCTATAAAACCCCATTTGTCATTTAATTTCACTCCTGCAAGACCTTC
>JAISRU010000062.1 GCA_031273515.1 Bacteroidales bacterium
AAAAGCATGGATTTCTCCTTGCCTGTCATTATTTTAAATTCGTCCGATCAGTTGACGCTGACCTTCGATGATCTAAGCGATCAATCCAAATATCTGAAATATACCTTTATTCATTGTACCTACGATTGGAAACCGACTCCTAATCTGCAGGCGTTCGATTATATGAATATCTTTCAGGAAGGCGAAATTACCGATTATCAGACGTCGGTCAATACGATGCAGTTTTATACTACATTCACGCTTGATTTCCCAAACAGCGATGTGAATATAAGCAAATCGGGAAACTATATTTTGTATGTCTACGAAGATATGAACGGCGACTATATACCCATCCTTACGCATCGGTTTGTGGTGGCGGAAAAGTTGGTGGAAATAAATCCGACCATACAGCAATCGTCCAATATTGCAACACGTTATACCAAACAAGAGGTTTCGTTTCAGATAGCGACATCTCAATTTCGCATCAACAATCCTTCGCGGAATCTGAAAGTGGTTATCATGCAAAACGGACGTTCGGACAATGCATATATAGCTGCAACGCCTGTCATTGTATTGAATGACGTATTAAAATACGATCGTCCCAATGAAATTGTGTTTGAAGGAGGCAGCGAATTTCGTGTTTTCAACATTCGTTCCCTGCGAAGCTCCATGGAAGGAATTGCTCGACATACCTTTGTCGGTGAAGAAAATCACACTTTTCTTACTGTCGATAAAGAACGGGTGCATCTGTCGTACGAAGACAGAAAAGATATCGACGGATGTTACTTTATTGCCGCTGACGATGGTTATACTATTCAGAGTGCGGATTATACGAATGTGCATTTTTCCCTCAACTGTAGTCCGCCCATGGATGCGGATATCTATGTCTACGGCGAACTGACCAACTGGAACCTGCTTCCTGCCGCCAAAATGGAATTTCATGAATACCGAAAACAATGGGAAACTTCGCTGTATCTGAAAACAGGTTACTACAACTATACCTACCTTGTGTTGCCTAAGGGAAGTAAAGAGGCGACGTTTATGTACACCGAAGGCAGTTTCTGGCAAACGGAAAACAGATATACTTTTCTGGCGTATTATCAGGGAGATGGACTGCAATACGACAGGGTGATAGGATATACGCAGTCTTTTTCTTTCGGGCAACAAATACCTTCCCGAAAAATGTTCTGATTGTCCGGCGGAAAGAATTTTAGCAAATAAGCAGACTATCGTCCTGCAATCGCCTCTTCGATAAGAGAGGAACACAAATCGGTGAAATCAAGTCCGAGATAACGCAGTTGTTTGGGAACGATGCTTACATTCGTCTGACCCGGAATTGTATTGACTTCAATAAAATACAGACCAGTGTCATTGTAAATGTAGTCGAACCGACAAATGCCTTTGCATCCTAACAGAGCATAGATTTTTTCGGAAGTTTGTTTGCACGTCAATTCTGTTTCGAGAGGTATTTCTGCGGGAGTAATTTCGCTGGCAAGATCGGGATTGTATTTTGCTTCGTAGTCAAAGAACGCCTTCTTACTGATGATTTCGGACACAGCCAGAGCCTGTACTTTATTATTAAGTCGAACAACACCGCATGTAATTTCGCGTCCGGGTATAAACTGTTCCACCAAGACCTGACAATCGTATTGAAATGCCATTTTGATTGCTGCCGACAGTTCTTCCTGACGGTTCACTTTGGAAATACCTACGCTCGACCCCGAATTACAGGGTTTGACAAAGCATGGAAATCCGATTTTATGGATTGACAGCAGCGCTTTTTCATCGACATATTCTTTGAACAAAGATACCGAAGGAGCTATTTTTACTCCATAGGAAGCAACCACGCGATTACAGAAATCTTTGTTGAAAGTCAAAGCGGAAACGCCTGCATTACAACCTGTATAGGGAATGTCGAGCATATCGAAATATCCTTGCAGTTTACCGTCTTCGCCCGGATTGCCGTGAATGGCAATGAAAACACAGTCGAAAACAATCTTTTCATTTCCGGACGTAAGACTGAAATCGTTTTTATCTATCGGACAGGTCTTGTTGTTATGGAAGCAAGTCCAATCTTTTCCCCGAAGATGTATCAGATAGACCTGATAACGATTGCTATCTAAACTTGCGGCGATATTGTTTCCGCTTTGGATGGATATTTCATATTCACCCGAATTTCCTCCTGTAATTACAGCTATATTTTTTCGCATAATGATAGACTATTATTTACACGTTATTAGTAGTAGGAGCAAAGCAACGTGGCGTCCGACGGCTGTATTGTTTTCGCCACTCTGTGTCATTTTTCAATTTTCAATTATTTACGCTTGTTCTCTCCACTATAATAAAGGGAAATGCCCAACAGACATTCCCCCTTTTATCTTTTACTGTTTTGAGTAACTAAACTATTGTATTGTCAGTTTCTTTGTTACCATACCTTTATGAGTGGTAATCCGCAATAAATAAACACCTTTTGCCAGATTATCGGTTGGTATTTTTTCCGTATATGCTCCTGATGTATGGACAGACGATGAATACAAAACTTTACCGATCATATCGTAAACGGCAATTTG
>JAISRU010000112.1 GCA_031273515.1 Bacteroidales bacterium
TCGATATTGCCCTTGTCGAGAAAAAAGTACAAACGCTACTCAAAAAGCAACACAGCATCGCTCCCGAAGATAACGACGCCATGGTGTCGCTCAATCTGCACGATTATTTTATGATGTTCGACAATCTGTTTACCGGCATAAAGATATTGGTCTGGATTGTCGGTATGGGGACTTTGTTGGCAGGGGCTGTCGGAATTAGCAACATCATGCTTGTGTCTATACGCGAACGCACGGGCGAAATAGGCATCCGAAGAGCTTTGGGAGCCAAACCACAAACCATTCTGCGTCAGATTATGGGAGAAAGCATTCTGCTGACCTGCGCCGCCGGTTACTGTGGATTCCTGATGGGAATAATCGTCTTGGAAGGAATGAATAAAATCATGCAGTTGTCGACAAATGGCATTTTCAACTTTAACATGCAGATTTCTTTCGGTACCTCCCTGCTTGCCTTTAGTATTCTGCTTGTGGCGGGCATGACAGCCGGAATTATCCCTGCTGTAAACGCATTGAAAATAAAAGCCATCGACGCTTTAAGAGATAATTAAAGATAATGAATAAGAATAAATTGATAAATAAAAAAACAGTGAACATGAAGAAAATAGTAAAACGGATATTGTTGGTTGTTCTGGGGATTGTCTTTCTGGGGACGTTTGTCTTTCTGTGGAATAAATCGAAAGCAAAACAGACGGAATACGAAGAAGTAATCCCTGAAATACGCACCATTCAAAAGAAGATAATCATTACGGGCAGGATAAGTCCCCGCAATGAGATAGCACTCAAACCTCAGATATCGGGAATTATCACCGAGATATACAAAGAAACAGGACAGGTAGTAAAAGCAGGAGAAGCGATTGCGAAAATACAGGTCATTCCCGATATTGCGCAGCTAAGCAATGCAGAGTCGCGACTGAATGTGGCTCAGATTTCGTTCGACCAACAGAAAAGCGAATTTGAACGGACATCGCGTTTGTATAAGTCGGATGTATTGTCGAAAGAGGAATTTGAAAAAGCAGAGCTTGCCTATCAGAAAGCGGGCGAAGAACTCAAAAATGCAAAGGAAAGTTTAGAGATTGTCAAATCGGGCATATCCTCTTCGACGGCGCAATACAGCAACACGCTGATTAAATCGACCGTAACGGGCATGATTCTCGACATACCTGTTAAGGTGGGCAATTCGGTGATACAGACCAACAACTACAACGACGGAACAACCATTGCTTCAATCGCCGATATGCGGGATTTGATATTTGTGGGCAAAGTAGACGAAACGGAAGTCGGTAAAATAAAAGAAGGTTACGAGGTCAATTTGATTATCGGGGCAATGCAGGACGTTAAATGTCGAGCTGTGCTGGAATATATTTCACCCAAGGGCGTTTTGGAAAACGGCGCAACGACTTTTGAGATAAAAGCTGCCGTCAAGCATGAAACCGACGCTTTTATTCGCGCCGGTTACAGCGCCAACGGAGAGATTGTCGTCATGCAACAGGACAGCGTTTTATCTATTCCAGAGAGTGCGCTGGAATTTGCAGACGATAGTGTTTTTGTCTATATTCATGACCCGAAAAATCCAAAGGAACCCTATCGGAAAACGGCAATAGAAGCGGGACTTTCCGACGGAATATACATCGAAGTGAAGAAAGGTATTGGTCAGCAGGATAAAATCAGGGGGAAAGTCAAGATATCCGAACTGGAAAAAGAAACAGGACAGTAAACAGTAATACAAAATACAGATGGAAATACAGATGGAAATGAAGCGCATAAATTACCGAAGATTGTTTTTTTTATTGTTGACGACGTTCTTTTGTTTTTCGTCGATGGCTCAGTCGGCATGGACATTGGAGCGGTGTATTGCTTACGCATTGGAGAACAGTTATACGGTCAAACAGAAGTTGGTCGAGAAGGAACAGCGTAGAATACAGTATCAATCATCCCGCATGAACGCTCTTCCTGCTGTGAGCCTGTCTGCGGGACAGAATTTTGATTTCGGAAGAGCCGCCGCTGCCAATGCCGTCATTGTGGACAACACACAAGCAACGACTTCTTTTGGGATAGGGATGAACATTCCGCTTTTTCAGGGATTGCAGAATTATTACACGATAGCGTCCAACAGATTAGACATGCAGGCGTCCGTGTACGATCTTGAACAGGCGCGCGAGAACACGGAATTGAATGTTACGGCTTATTTTCTGCAGGTGTTGCTTTCTCAGGAAATTCATCTTATTGCCGAGCAGCAGGTAGAACTCTCTCGATCGCAGCTTGTTCGGATTGAGGAACTGGTGCAAAGCGGACGCTATCCTCAATCGGAACTCTATACGATACAGGCAAACATTGCGTCCGACGAACTCCATGCAGTTGAAGCCCTGAACAATTATCGATTGGCATTGCTCGATTTGGCTCAACTGATGAACATAGCAGACATTCAGAATTTCGACATTGTTCCTTCCGAAGCCATAGACATGGATGCGCTTATTGGTCGGACGGTCGATTTACAGTCGCTTGTTCTTCATGCGTTGGACAACAGACCTGCGATGAAAGTCGCCGCATTGCAATTGCAGAAAGGGGAGAAGGACATCAAAGTGATGCAGTCGCAATGGTATCCGACTCTCAGTTTGAGCGCAAGTTACGGGACGGGATATTATCATGCTTTTCAGCAGAATATAACAAATCTTCCTTTCGACATGCAGCTGAAAAACAATTCGAGAGAGATGATTTCTCTTTCGTTGAACATTCCTCTGTTCGACAGACTGTCGGCATATCACAATGTAAAACTGTCCAAGGTCAATCTTCTGTACCGACAGTTAGACATGGAAGAAGCAAAACGTAAAATCGAAAAAGAGATATATCTTGCACATACGTCAGCGGTTGCCTCTCAGAACAAATACGAGGCGGCGTTGAAATCCGTTTCAGCCGCTCAGCTTGCATTTCAGTACGAGGAGATGAAATACAAAGAAGGTAAATCGACCGGATTTTCGTTCAACGAAGCCAAAATCAATTATCAGAAGGCGCAGTCGGAAGAAGTTCAGGCAAAATATCAGTACGTCCTCCGCATGAAAATACTCGACTTCTACGGAAAATGATCACAAACAATGAACAAGTAGACGAGTGGACGAGTGAACAAGAGCGCAAAGCGAGGCTTTTGTCTTGAACTCTGATTGGCTACGCCTTTCTCCTTCTTGCTCGGCAAAGACAAACAAGTTTGTCTCTGCTCTCGCTTCGTGCGTCGATTTATCTGATTAAATGATTAACATGATTAACAATAGAGACGTTGCATGCAACGTCTCTATATTGTGTGCATGCCGTCAGATTGCACTCTGTCCACTTGTTTTACTTGCCTACATTTTACTCTTTCGTGAATGCCATGGTTTTGTCGTCATATACGCCGGATAGCGTCATGGTTGTTTTGTCAATAGTACCTTTCCACAGACTACCGAGTTCCTTTTTGCTGCCTTTGCTTCCTTTTACATTGATCATAATATCTTTTTTACTTAACGTATAAGTCCCTTTTCCTCTGTCAGTCCCTTGAATGGGAGGTGACTGCTGAATAATAGTATCACCGGAATAAGGATCTATATCTGTATCAATAAACGTCACCTCACATTTTGAAATAATGGATACGGAATTATCAATGAAAGAAAGTGTGATTTTATATTTAATCCAAGTTTCAATCTTATGACTATAATTCAGAAATTCAATATTACTTGTTATGTATTGAGCTGTCCAGATTGTCCCATCATATTTCTTGGTTTTATCGCAAGAATTGAACGTTGTGAGCGCAAAGAAACCAAGTACGATCATAAATGTAAATCTTGTTTGTATCTTTTGTTTCATAAAAAGCATTTATGTCCGCTCCTTCTTCGGACTTTAAATGAATGATTAAATATTTCCTGCTCTTACTCTTTCGTGAATGTTACAGTTTGATCATCATATACGCCGGATAGCGTCATAGTTGTTTTGTCAATAGTGCCTTTCCACGGACTACCAAGTTCAAAGTTGTTGAAATAGCTTTCTTCTTCAACATTGATAACAATATCTTTCTTGTTGCACGTGTAAATTCCCGATCCTCTGTCAGTCCATATAGTAGTATCGGTTACCGTAACCTCTTGACCAGTATAATAATCATAATAAGTATGGGTAAGCACCATCTCACATTTTGAACTGATAGATACGGAATTATCAACAAAAGAAAGTGTAATTTTGGAATCAATCTTATCTTCATCAACATATTTTGTCAATTGAGCTGTCCAGATTGTCCCATCGTATTTCTTGATTTTATCGCAAGAATTGAGTGTCGTAAGCGCAAAGAAACTAAGCGCTATCATAATTGTAACTGTTGTTTGTATCTTTTGTTTCATAAAAATAATGTTATTTCCTGCTCTTACGGCTTTGCAGGTCTTGCCTTATTTATTTTTGATGTTGCAAAATTACAATTTATTTTTAATATATCTCACCCATTGAAGAAAAAACTACATTTCTCTTAGTGGACTGTTATTCAGGTTAATTGTCTGTTATTTGTCTGCCGTAGTAGCGTTTTTTTTAGCTCAGACAGACATTTCAACCGCAAAAACAGTGCATGTTTTGGAAGAAATCTTGCTAAAACTGTCTGAACTTTGATTATTGGTGAACGAGTGAACAAGAGCGCAAAGCGACGCAAATACCAAATGCCCACGTCGTCATGACGTCTCTACATTGCACGCATCCTGTCAGGGATGTAATCCTTGCAAAATTTAATCATGATACATTATTTATTTCACGTTCCTTAATCATTAGAATCACAGTTCAAGACAGAAGCAAGGAGAAAAGCGGGAAACAATAATCGTCGCTTTGTGCTCTCGTCCACTAAAACAATGACGAACTTAACCAACAAGTCAGAATATCATAATTATTCTTTATCTTTTTTGTAACATGAGTACGCTACTTTTGCAGCATATAAAATATTAAATTAATCAATCACAAAAAAAGAAGAACAGTATGAAAAATGTACTTAAGTTTATTGTTTTAGTTGGCGTGTTCGCTCTGTGGAAACAAGATGCAGCCGCTCAGGATTATTGGATTAATGAAGCGTTTACAGGCGTTTCGGAAGAAAGTGGTTATGTTCAAAGTGTGAATACAATCCCTTTGTCGCCCGGACTTGTTCAGATGACGCGTTATTATGCCAATTTTGAAGACATCGAAGGGATTTGTAACGATGGTAAAACATCAGGATGCGTCTTGCGTATAAGAGGAAAGAAAGACGGAGGTTATGCTCAATTCACCGTTGCCGATGCAGGAAATATACGCATTGCTATCAAAGCCAAAAGCAGCAGCGCCAATCGAAAAGCTGAAATTTTGCTGGATGGCGTCGTAGTTGCAACGTATTCAGGATTGGACGACAGTCATTGCGTAGTTTTTGACAGCGCTGTCAATTCGTCTGTTCCCGTAACGGTAACAATACAGGGAGGAGATACAATTGAGACCAGTCCGATTTGCGTAAACCGTATACAGGTAACAAAATACGGCAATCAATCTGCGAACAATCTGACCATTACACGATTGTCAAGCGCTAACGGATTGTTGGGAAATAATGCGGTGAGCGGCGTTATCGACGACCCTACTGATCCCGCTAAAATACACGGCGTCAATTTCAGGATAGCAGGAACGGTCTTAACAAATATAAATGCAACTGCAAGTTCGTCCGATCAAAGCATCGTTTCCAATGCCAATCTTATCCTAAGCAGACAGGACGACAGTCTGAACTTGAAAATAATACCTGTCGGCACAGGCAGCGCCGTCATTACATTAACCTTGACAGAAGACACGAATACAAAGATGTACAATTTCGATTATTGGGCTTCGGGAGCATCTTCAGAACCTTCTCTGACGACCTTTCATACCGGTTTGTCGGACGCTTCTACTTCGGTAGCATGGGAAGATGATTATTTCTTTACGGCAGATGACGAAAGTAATGAAATCCGTCTTTACAACAGATACGTTTCCGGTATGCCGATACAATTGTTCGATTTGGGAACTTACAGCAATATCGAAACGTCAGAACCCGAAATGGATATGGAAGCATCTGTACGCGGCGTTCTTTATCCGGATCGTATTTATTGGAGCGGATCTTTGGGAAACAGCAGGACAGGCAAATTGCGCGATAGCAGAAATCGTTTGGTTGTTACTCAGATAAGCGGAAACGGTGCAGACGCCGTATTGACTTACGTAAGTCACTATGAAGGACTTCGCTCCAAGATGATAGCATGGGGGGACAGTCATGGATATGATTTCAGTTCCTGTGCCGCCAACAACGTCATACCGAAAAGGATCGACGGCTTTAACATGGAAGGAATGGCTATTGCTCCCGACAGCACAAGTTGTTATTTTGGGTTCAGAGCTCCCTTGGTTCCGGCGGTTCCGGGCGGAGAACGCAAATTAGCGATTATAGCGACAGTCCATAATTTTGAAGATTCTTTGGCGAATAACACATTAGAAAACGCTCTTATAGACGAACCTCTCTTACTCGATTTGGACGGAAGAAGTATTCGCAGCATCGACAGACTTAAAAACGGATTATATCTGATTATTGCCGGCATGTATGACGATGTGAGCAATGCCGCTTTGTATATCTGGTCGGGACAAAGAGGGGATACGGCAACTCGACTTGACATTACTTTTCCTACTTCTGGCGAGGTGCATCCCGAATCGTTTTTGGAGGGAAACAGTCTTGATGAAAATAATCTTGTAGTAGAACTTATTAGCGACAATGGCACAATGGATTTTTACAATACAGGCGCAGAAGCAAAGACCTTTGATTTGCCATTACGTAAGTTTGAAAAAAGGACGTATGTTGTTCCATTACCCATTTCTGTCGATGTTCCCGATACCTTTACGGTAAGTGTTGGTGTGAATAACGCTGCTTTCGGAAGCGTATCCGGCGGAGGAGACTATGCTGAAAATACGCAGGCAACGCTCACAGCGACGGCAAATCAAAATTATGTCTTTGAGAATTGGACAAGCGGAAGTCATGTTCTTTCTACCAACAATCCTTTGGTGATTACGGTAACGGGAGATACGGCAATTACGGCTAACTTTAGAGAAAATGTTGGAATAGAAGGCACAGTCGATTCAAAGAACAGTATATTTATTTATCCCAATCCTGTGCGGGAGGATATCACTATCGGCGGTTTATCGGGAAAAGAAGACATCACGCTGACCGACATAAGTGGACGTACCATATATATATGTAAGTCGAATGGGGAAACGGAGGTGCGTTTCCCGACAAGTCATTTGGCAAATGGGATGTATTTTGTCCGGATAAGCAGTTCGACAGCTACAAAGACCGCAAAAGTGGTGAAAGAGTAAACAAAGAAACAACAATCTTCAACAATTGAAATCTAAGGGCAAGTTTGATACTTGCCCTTTTTAATTGAAAATTGAAAATTGATTGTGCCTGCGGAAGAAAAAATTAGCACGCAGATGACACAGATTAGACAGATGAACACAGATTATTCTTACACAGAGAAGACACAGAGTTACACAGAGCTTTTCCTCTGTGTTCTCCGTGTCTTCTCCGTGTTCTCTGTGAAACCTTTTTTATCTTCCGAATGGGGTGCATTTCAAATTGTCTCGCATAAAGGACGGCAACGACTGTCCCGTTAGTATCTTATGTTCAAAATTGATGTAATTTTTGGCGAATATGCTATTATCTTTTTGTTTTCGTATTGTCGAACAAGGGATTATGAGCGCATTCAAACCAAGATTTCAGCAACTTTGTTGCTGAAATACATCTCGCATTAGCTGTCTGGCGTAAAGAATTTTTGCAACACGAGCGTAAAGCAAATGCTGTTGTTTGACTTCCCGACGCAGCGA
>JAISRU010000179.1 GCA_031273515.1 Bacteroidales bacterium
GTTGTAAATTCATTTTTGTTCTGTTTTTTTACGAACCCCATGTAAAAAGACTGTCATTCCCTCTGTGCTTTCGCTGTTTTTTGCGGTCAGATCCGTTCTTTCTTATTTTTCTGAATCAGGATTTTTAGTCATGCCATACGGACGATAAATACCCACGCCGTCATTGCCACATTACCCGTACCTCACAATTTACAATGACGTAAAAATAATCGTTCTGTTTTCAGATAGTTACAGATGTCCCGTTAGGGACAAAATGTTGGTAGAAACGAAATGTCAAACAACCGTCGCCGTCCCGTCAGGGACGGAATGTGGCATAAAACAGACGGATATTGATCCTGCCGAAATATAAATCACAGTTCAAGACAATACTCGTCGCTTTGCGTTCTTGTTTACTCGTTCACTTGTCCACTTGTTTACTCGTTCACTCGTTCACTGACAAAAAAAATCGTCGATGCGGAAAAACAGCACGCTTTTTGCTATGAATATAAAGTGTATTTTTGCAACTAAGGATACCGATACGGTATAGATGATTATATGTAATTGAAAATAAATGAACTAAATGAATTTCACTTTTAATAAAAACAGATATGATATGAAGAAATTAATCTATTTAATGAGCTTCTTTTTCTTGTTAGTGTTCTTTTCGTGCAAGGATCCCAAGAAAAATTTTGACCAGTCTCTGCTTTCGGGTAAATGGCAGCAGGGAACACTCTTTGAATACTATAACGCCGACGGAACAGGCTATAATTGGGACGAAGCAGATAATGTTACCGAAAATGAAGCCCAGAAATTTACCTGGACACTGTCAGACGATAATCTGGTACAGGTTCACATTATGGAAATGGGAGGAAATATCCCCAAATCCTACACGGTTACAGAACTTTCGTCCACAAATCTGGCATATCAGGATGCTTACGGAAAAAAGTATTCATTCCGAAAAATACAATAGAAGCCTGTTTTCTCAGGACACCGAACAACAGAAATTTTCAGTAAGGAGATTACGAACGAGTACGCTGTATTGCTAGGTTTTGCTCCTTACAATGACGTAAAAATAAAGAAATAGAAACAGATGAAAAAAACGATAAAAATAGCAGGAATAACGTTACTGTCTATTACAGGAGTGATTATTATTGCCCTGATAACAGTCTTTTGGTTGCTGGTTACCCCGGAACGACTTACCCCTATCGTCAGACAACAAGCCCAAAACTATATAAGCTGTCAAACGCAGTTAGAAACAGTCGATCTGACCCTTTTCAAAACATTCCCCGACATAGGAATTAGAATCCGTAATTTACAACTGATCAATCCCGTTGCCGGTTTTTCGTTCGATACCTTACTTTCTGTGGAAGAATGTATTGTTTCTTTCAACATCAAGAAAATACTGACGGATCAGACGTTTATCATTCATAACTTCTATTTGAAAAACGGAAGCGCCAATCTTTTCACCGACAGCGCCGGAAATTCCAATTATGATGTATTTGTGTTCGATACCACGAACAAAGAAGATAATAGCTTTGCCATAAATGGCATCGACCTGCATAAAATCACAATTGAAGACGTCAATCTGCAATATATCAATCGGCAGGCAAAAATTCAAACCGAACTGAGCCATCTGAATTTGCTCGCCAAAGGAGACATGACAGGAAACGACATAACCGGAAGTCTCAGCCTGAAAACAGATCATGCTTCGTTCCATTTGTACGATAGCACAAGCATCAAAGCCTCGACAGGAGGGATTTCCGTCGACCTGAAAGGAAAAATGAAAGAATGGGACGTCATTACGGGAAATGTACAGTTATCGTTGGCAGATGTTTCGTTAGATGCAGGAGATATGTCTTATCTGCAATCGCGTCAAATCTCGTTCAATTCACCCTTAGACCTGCATCTAATCAACCAATATTTGACTTTAAACAAATCGGAGATTGCACTCGATGAACATAATATCCAATTAAGCGGCACGGTTTCCCGCGATACAGGCAATGCGGATATTGCTGTAAATGTCAGCTTTGCCACCAATTCATGGGATATTCAAAAAACGCTTGATCTTGTTCCTGCGTCTTTTAAAACGCCGCTCGAAGGAATGGAAATGGAAGGTATCTTACTGCTTTCGGGCAAGGCAAACGGCATCTACAACAGTTCGTCTATTCCTCTTATTCAAGCCGATATATACTGTGAAAAGGGGAAATTCGCAATGGACAGTCTGCCGTATACGTTCAGCGATATCAATGCTGCAATCAATGCTTCCATTGACTTAAATAACAATATATCCGGCGTAAAGGTGCATCATTTTAGCGCTGCAACGGGCAACAGCAAGGTAAAATGCTCCGGAACGGTGGACGACCTTTTCAATACCATGCTTTGTAATCTGAAAGCAGAGGCTCATCTGAATTTGCCTGAACTGCATGCTGTACTTCCTGCTGAAATTCAGGCAAAAGGACTTGCTGACGCTTCTCTTACGGCAACATTTACACTCGATCAACTGACAAAGATGTTGCTGGAACAGATGAAAATGACGGCAAATGTTCGCCTGACCAATCTGGACGTGATGTATAATGACAGCATCAAAATACAATCTGCGGCTGCACAAATCGATTTGAAACTGCCTTCCGGTTCATCTGGAAAACAGTCTTTCAAAAAATTGCTTCATGCGGATATAAACAGTGCGGATGTAAAGGTCGATATGCTTGATTTCCTCTCTGCCGACATGCAGGACGTCCGGTTAAACATCGATCTGTCCGATTTCAGAGATACAACCAAGTTGCTGTCTATGGCATGTGATTTCGATTTTGACAGATTTCGTGTGGAAATGGATACCCTTTCTGCCGACATTACAAAACCGTCGGGGACTTTCACCTTGCAACCGTCCGGGAAAAACGCCAAAAATCCTGCTGTTGCATGCAGTTATGCCAATGAAGAGTTGGCGGTGAAAATGGGAAACAGTTTATCTGCCGTAACAAAACAGATTCGCTTAGAGGGAGATGTGGAATATGATGATCTGCAAAAAGATATGTTGTTGCAATGGCATCCTAACCTGAAAATCAATCTGCAACAGGGAACGCTCAATACGGATATGTTTCCCGAAACGATAAACATTCCTGTAATCCGGTTTAATTTCACACCCGGAAGGTTCAACATTCGGGAAAGCCGGGTTTTGGTAGGAAATTCCGATTTCAAAGTTTCCGGACTCATTACCAATATAGATAATTATTTGAAAGATACCGGATTGCTGAAAGGAGAACTGACCATAGTGTCGGAACAAGCAGATGTTTACCAACTGATGGATTACATAAACGGACTGGGACATACCGACGATCCGACCTCAGCGGCAGAGGAACTTGAAAACAAAGAAGATAATCCGTTTATTGTTCCATTAGGTGTTGATATTACGCTTCTTACACAGGTAAAAAAAGCCATTGCCGGAGAAACGCTGCTCCAAAATCTCCACGGACAACTGACTGTCAAAGATGGTATCTTAGTCTTGGAAGAAATGGGTTTTACGAGCGATGCAGCCAAAATGCAACTGACGGCAATCTATCGTTCTCCTCGGAAAAATCACCTGTTTGCGGGCATCGACTTTCACCTGTTAGACATTGATATTGCCCGTCTGATAGCCATGTTTCCCGACATCGACACCATTATTCCGACATTGAAATCTTTTGCAGGAAAAGCGGAATTTCATTTTGCCATTGAGACCTATCTGAAATCGAATTACGACTTAAAATTGTCTACCTTGCGGGGAGCGGCGGCAATCAGCGGACAGGATTTGGTGTTGATGGACAGTAAATCGTTTGCCACAATAGCCAAAAAGTTAATGTTCAAGAAGAAAACAGAAAATAAAGTGGACAGCATTTCAGCAGAACTGACCATTTATAAAAATGAAATAGACCTTTATCCTTTTATGATAGCTATGGATAAATACAAAGCGGTTGTGTCAGGGAGATATAATTTGGACAAGACAGGCGAATACCATATTTCCATTGTCGAGACGCCGCTTCCTATCCGATTAGGACTGAGGATCAGGGATGATTCGGAGAAGATGAAATTTAATATAGTGCGTTGTCAGTATGCTCGACTTTTCCGTCCGAAGAAACAGGGCGTGGTGGAAAATAAAATCATGGAACTAAAGTCCATAATTTCCAGTTCGCTCAAAGCCAACGTAAAACAACAGGAATGACATTGTCTGGAACTCTGATTTATCTGATTAGAAAGAACGTTGTTACCGCTTCCGATCGTCGGAAGTTACCACTTGCGATTGTCGGAAGTTACCGCTTGCGATTGTCGCAATGACGGGTAGACGAAAATCATGACAATCATGTTAATCAGATAAATCAGAGTTCAAGACAATCATCAATTCTCAATTATTTTGTTTACTTTTGCAACTTGTTAAAATATAGATATCAAAACAGACACAAATGAAAAGAACAATGGTAATAGTATCAGCAGGAATTATATGTTGTGCATGTTCCGACAAGAACAATAAGCGAGAACAGTTTGAAGTGAATTATCCCACAACCAAGACAGTAGATCAGACAGATGATTATTTTGGAGAAAAAGTTGCCGATCCCTATCGCTGGTTGGAAGACGATCGTTCGGCTGAAACGGAAGAATGGGTAAAGGCTCAGAATGAAGTAACGTTCGACTATTTAAACAAGATACCTTTTCGGACAGCTATCCGCGAGAGATTGACGGCTTTGACTGACTATGAAAAATACGGTTCTCCGTTTAAGGAAAACGGGAAATATTATTTCTTCAAGAACGACGGACTGCAAAATCAGAGCGTATTGTATGAACAGTCGTCTTTGGACGCCGAACCTCGTGTGTTTTTAAATCCGAATACATTGTCTGAAGACGGAACAGTGGCATTGAAAGACTGTTCGTTTTCCAACAACGGAAAATACTTTGCCTACACCATTTCCCGCAGCGGTTCGGACTGGGTGGAGATATATGTAAAAGACCTCGCTACCGATCAATTGTTGGAAGATCATATTCAATGGGCGAAATTCACGGGAGCGACATGGCATGGCAATGGGTTTTATTACAGCGCTTATGATGCTCCCGCAAAAGGGAAAGAGTTTTCGGGAGTGAATGAAAATCATAAAATTTATTACCATAAGATAGGAGAACCACAGTCGAACGACCGTTTGATTTATCAGAACAAACAAGCTCCCAAACGGTTCTATAGCGCCCATGTGGACGACGATGAACGGGTATTGTTTATTTTTGAATCGGGCGAGGGAAGAGGCAATAATTTATATCTGAAAGATTTGACTCAAAACAATGCAAAAATAATTCAGCTCACCGACAATATGGATAATAATTATAGTCCTGTCGAGGTGTTGGGCAATCGTATTCTCTTGATGACCAACGACGGTGCTCCCAAATACCGAATTATGGAAGCGGATCTTTCGTCGGCGGAACAAAAGCATTGGAAAGAACTTATTCCCGAAACGGATGCGGTACTTTCTTCGGCGAACGTTATCGGCAATAAACTGATCCTTAACTACGAACAGGATGCTTCAAGTCATGTTTACCGTTATGATCTCAATGGCAAGCGTCTCAATGAAATCAAGCTCCCCGCTTTGGGGACGGCAGGGTTCAGCGGTGAAAAAGACGACAGCGAAGCCTTTTTTGTGTTTACCTCGTTTCTCTTTCCTGCTTCTGTTTACCGTTACGATACAGAAACTGATAAGTCGGAATTATACCGCAAGCCTAACGTGAACTTTAATTCGGACGATTACATTACGGAACAGGTGTTTTTCAGCAGTAAAGACGGCGCTAAAATTCCTGCATTTCTGACCTATAAGAAAGGACTGAAAAAGGATGGACAAAATCCTGTCTTGCTGTATGGTTACGGAGGGTTTAATATCAGTCTGACGCCTTCTTTTTCTGTTTCCCGATTGCCGTTTTTGGAGAACGGAGGCATTTATGTTCAGGTGAATTTGCGCGGCGGAGGAGAATATGGCGAAGAATGGCATCTGGCAGGAATAAAAATGCAGAAACAAAATGTGTTTGACGATTTTATTGCCGCTGCGCAATATCTGACAGACAACAAATATACAAATCCTGAAAAGACAGCTATCATGGGAGGTTCTAACGGCGGATTGTTGATAGGAGCGGTCATGAATCAGCGTCCTGAGCTTTTCAGAGTAGCGATTCCTCAGGTAGGGGTGATGGATATGCTTCGTTATCATAAGTTCACGATAGGCTGGAATTGGGCAAGCGATTACGGAACAAGTGAAGAAAGCAAAGAAATGTTCACTTATTTAAGGGGATATTCGCCTTTGCATAATCTGAAACAGGGAGTTCATTATCCGGCGACATTGGTAACCACAGCCGATCACGACGACAGAGTAGTTCCTGCCCATTCATTCAAGTATGCGGCGGCGCTTCAGGCGGCAAACGACGGAGTCAATCCCACGTTGATACGTATCGACACCAAATCAGGACACGGCGCAGGTAAACCTATGACAAAAATCATAGAAGAACAGGCAGATATCTATTCGTTTATCTTCTGGAACTTGGGAATGGAGTTTAAATAATTGAGAATTGCCTGCGGATGATTATTGTCTTCCCCCTGAGTGGACAAGTGGACAAGAACGCAAAGCGAAGAGGATTATTTCCCGGTAGAATACCGGTAGAGTTACGCAGAAAAATAATCATGTCCATCAGTTAATCAGACGGATATTGAGTGTAGTCGAAATATAAATCAGAGTTCAAGACAATAATCGTCGCTTTGCGCTCCTCTTGTTCACTAATGCAATCGCAGGAATAATACAGAAAATAAAAACAATAAGGACAATAATCAGCAAGAAAGAATTAATGCCGGATTCTCCGCCGTAACTGTGCATGCCTCCCAATAGATAATTGACCCCAAAATAGGTCATCAAGACAGAGGAAAAAGCAATCAGTGTGTAGAAATGGAAGAAAAACACTCGTTTGAACAAAGGAACAGCGTCGAGATATAAGGGTAAAGCATAGACGATCAACGTGATTAATGCCCATGTTTCTTTCGGATCCCACGACCAGTATCTTCCCCAACTGACTTCTGCCCAGACCGCTCCAATGAAAATACCCGCCGCCAATAAAAATACGCCCGGATATAGTAAAATACGACTCACTACCGTCAATTGTTCTTGTCTATTTGCCGCAGTGTCGGTATGTTTCGCGTCAAAAATCATCAGCAAAAACGAAGACAACGCATTAAGAGCGATAAATCCGAACAGAGAATAAGCCATCATAATCAAAGAAACATGGATGCTCAGCAAAGGAGATGACAATACAGGCTGCAACTGAGTAATCTGCGGATTAGAACCTCCTATACCCGACACCAATAATACCAATCCCGAAAACAAAAAACCAAACGGAAGAATGATAAAGATTTTCCGCTGAAAGAAAAAAGCCAACAAAAGTATGCAGATCGCCAGAAATTGCATCGTTTCATAACCATTGCCTAACGGAATATGATTGCTCACATAGCCGCGTATACAAATCAAAAAGACAAGAAACAGACATACTGCCGTCATCAGCGTGTTCAATCCAATGGAAACAGCACGATGACCCGCACTAAAAGCAGCATTCTTCCGCAACGCTCTGCCGAAACAATACATCAACGCCAACAATCCCACCGTCAGATTCAGAAAAGCAACAGGTTTGGGCTTGTTGATTGTATTATACAGACATTCTGCCGCTATTTTACGTTCCGAAAGCAATGCCCTGCCCCCTGATTTCTTCTGAAACAACATGAGCTTATCCAGCATATTATCCACCTCTTTCATATCGTTTTCCTGCGCATATTCGCCTAAGAGCGTCAGGGATGACTGTATAAGCAACTGCTCATTGTCGGATAAATTGTCAGGAAGTGCGTCTTCGGGAGAATACCAGACCGACTTCCCCTCTTCCGTTACAGGGAAAATCTTCAGCAGTGCGCCCTGTTGCAACAACATGAACAACAACTGTACTTTTTCGTCCGTTGCTATAATTTCTTTCATCGCCTCAGGTTCTTCTCCCAAACGAATTCTTCTGAGATGTTCCGCAAGTTTGTAACGCATCCCTTGTTCAAAGCAATCGGAAAAAGAAGCGTATTTGCCATCGATGCCTAAAATCTTCTGTACCGTTTCGTCCTTTATTCGAATAATCGGCTCCTGTATCCAATCGGCAGGATAAAACAAATAACCCGATAAAATCTGTTCGGGAATCAACGACTTATAACTCGACTTTCCATATAACTTTAAAGTGAAATCTGTGGCGAACGTCTGTACGGGACATATCCTGTCGTGATACAGCATCTGCAGTTTTCCCATTTTTTGCGCCGTTTCTTTGGACAATGCCTTTGTATTACCCGCCATTGCATGTCCGACGGCAATACAACAAAACAGAAACATCATCATTGTCTGCTTCAGCGCAGGATGCCGCAACAATTTCCGAAAGTCGGTGTTTTTCTCGAAAAAGTATCCGACCATGCCAATCAACAGCAAAATATATCCCAGATAAGTTACCGGAAGTCCGTATCTATCCTGTTTGACAAGCAAAATCGACCCCTGCATATCCGCATCATATCCCGATTGATAAAAACGAAATCCGTCCTTTGAAAACACCGTATTCATAGATGTCCGTCCTGTAACTTCTTCTCCATTGGCAATAAGTTTAAATTCGCTCACGTAATCCGAAGGAGCTTCTGTGCCGGGATAATAATCCACATTGAAAGAAGAAAGTATGATTTCAAAAGGAAGTCTGTGTTCGACACGATCCTTTTTGTCGATATAGCTATGCAAGGATTTACCCAAACGCAAATGCACAGAACCTCGTTTGGCGGTAGTAAAAGTCAGCAAAGCGCCTGTCAGCATGACCATTAAGGCGATATGCAACAAAAGAAACATCGGTTGTTTGTACATCTTCGTCTGCACGATACAAAACAAAGCGCTTGCGGCAATGACAAACCACAGAGCGACAAAAATCCACGAACCATAAATATAAGTATGAGCAAAATCCGTCCCTTTTTGTTTTTCGACAAAGGTCGCCGCCGCCAGAACAAGCAACATGAAAATCAAAGACCCAAAAGCAAGAACTCTTGCATATATCGTTTTTTTCATCCGTTTATGTTGTTTGCGTCGCTTGCGCAATTTTCAATTTTCAATTTTCAATTATATTAGATGGCTTCCAAGAATTTAATCAGGGCTTCCCGTTGGGATTTGGTCAGATTACGAAATTTATCACGAGCCTGCTCTGCTTCTCCGAAATGCCACAAAATAGCTTCTTCGTAATTACGCGCCCGCAAATCGTGCAATTTGTCGGTATGACCTGCACAAAGATAGGATAATCCACGTCCCCACAAAGGCGTCGTCCGACATTTTTTACGCAACCCCGGTTCCTTTATCCCCAAATCATGTTTGAGCATGTCGCTGTAGGGCCATATCTTCTGATTGGAATATCCCGACATATATTTATCTGTTCCCGTCGTCCATGAAGGTTTATGACAGGCAGTACATCCGATGGAATAAAAAATAGTTTTCCCCGCCTGTACAACCGGATTATCCAAATCACGAGCGGCAGGAACAGCCAATCCGCGATGCCATACCATAAAATCGTCAAAATCTTTCATCGTCAGTTCAGTTTGAGCAAATCCTCCTGCAAAACCATTGGTATCAAGTCCGAGTTCTCCCATTTTGTTGATCCATGCCTGTGTAGCATAGAGAGTATTACGGTCGGGTCGAGTTACATTGGTGATATTCCATAAAGCATTTGAACCCGGTCCGTTTTGCAATGTTCCGCGCGTACATCCGTAGGTATAACGTCCCGGATGCGAAGTTCCGTCGGCTTCGGTAATCATAGCTCCTAATTCGCCCTTACAATAGCCGCGTGCCGCTTCCAGATCGCGTTGCGCCACAAGATCGGCGTCGGTGATAGCATCTAACAATCCTGTGCCGTAAATTCCAAGCGTCCCTTCAATACTTACCTGATAATTAGCCGGAACAGGTAACAATATTTTATCTTGGTCGATTGTAACCGTCGGATAAATAAGACTGTATCTTGTTCCGTCGGGATAGGTGTTTCCATATTGATCGGTGAAATCATGCCATGTAATATGTATGCCTGATTCATCCACAGGAGGTAAATACGGAGCAATGGCTCTGGTTTGCAACATGCCTGTGAAACTGCTGCATATAGCTCCGTCGGGCGTATGGATCATGATTAAATATCCGTTGCCGTATTCGTCCGAATTGAACGTACTCACTCGTTTGGAACGTCCGTAGCCGGGATGACACGTAATACAGGAAGACCGAATATAGACAGGTCCTAAACCGGAATAAGGTATTCCGCTGCCTGTTATATAATTGGTTTCAAACATTTTCTCGCCCCGTTTGAATGCCGACATATCGGTTACCGCAGGCGAAGGTTGTTCGTAAGCAAGACTTGTCGCATTGAACGACGTACCGTTTTTTCCTCCCGAATAATATTCTTCACCCAGAACTTCCTCCTGAGGTGGATCATCGGGTTTGCAAGCAAAAAAGAAAAACGCAAGGGATATACCCGCTACTATAACTGTGTATTTTTTCATCTGTATGTTTATAATTAACGTATTGTTGTTGTTACTGATTTCTATTCTCTTTTAAAAGAAAAAATCAGGTTGCAAAGATACTGCTTTTTTTGATACCATTTCATTTTTCTGAATTCATGTCTAAGAAATAAATTCCTGCGACATGAATTCAAAAAAACTAATGTGTATAAATATAAAGCATTCGTCAGATTTTGTATACTATTCTATAATTCCGTCTATCAAAGAAAGCTGGTCCATCAGAGCATTGCACGCATCCATAGCCGCTTCTATCTGGGCGTCGCTATCTGAAAGATGGTTGCGAAACGGAGCAGGAATTGCCTGAATTTTGGCTTTCGCATTCTGGATTGCCGCCCGAATGTCCGCATCTAACTGCGCATTTTTACCTTGTACATAAACGCTTAACGACGTCCCGCTTCGAGAACCTTCTATTCCTCCCAGATAAACATTCTCAATGCTGCGAATATTATCGGTGAAGTCGGTTATAGAATTCCAACTGTACCACGATTCTACGGTAAGTACATTTTTCGTGGTATAGGGGTCTGCGATTTTTTCGTTTCCTACTTCATCGGCGATGGTTTCACAACCTCCAACCATTTCCCGAACAGCCTGTTGAGGAGTTCTAAAACGACTTCCTGCCGAACCCGCATTAATCATTTCGCTTCCAAAATCAGGTGGAATATCTAATTCCGCATCTTCCAGAATTGTCTTTTTGGCAGAACTGATATTTGAGTTCCATGCCGCTTCCAATCTGATGCAATCTTCCTGAAGCACACCCGCAACAGCTACCAGAAAACTCAATTCTGCGTCTGTAATCTTAGATACGTCTTTTGCCTGTCCGTCTTCAAAGAGTACATACTCAATGGCATGAAATCCCAACAGACTTTCGCCGTAATACGTACGTGCATAAGCAGCGTCAACATCGGCGATATTGGGATTGGTAAGTACCTGATCTAACTGATCTTTGTCTAATGGCCACGAGTCAATATGAGGATCTAAGGCGTAAAATTCGGCAGGACCAAACAGAAAGGCTTCCGTCATTTCCCAATATTTACGGGCTTCAATCCACTTTTGAGCGGCTGCTGCTACATTGACGTTTGTTTTTGACGCTTGTAAGTCTTCGCATAACGTCAATAATTCCATCGACCTGTCGGCTAATAAACCATAGGTCTTAATAACCGTATTATTGGTGAAACCTTTTAATACTTCCAATAATACAGCATCATCACTATCCGGGGTTACCGGATCCTTTTTGCACGAATTCATACTTGTCATCAATCCGCACACTAATAAAACACATACTGTCTTCCAAAATTTATTCTTCATTCTTTACTCTATTTTATTTATTAAACTACTATTTTATTTACTGATTGTTATTTTCTTAATTTAGATGTTCTTCCTGTCGGGGATGTTTGTTTATGTTTATACTTTTATTACTGTTTCTGTTTTTCGTTTACATCATTATCTATTGAACAAGCCCGAATATACCACGCCCAAAGAAACCGTATTTTCCATATTATAAGGACTGTTGAATATGCGCGAAGAAAATTCGGCTTTCACTGCCACCTGCGGAATGGGATAATAATTAATTCCTCCCGCTGCAATGTAACGCTCAAAACGGGAATTGGACAAGATATCGGCTTCGGTTTGAAACATGGAATGATAATAGCCAAAATGTCCGAAGAGATAAAATTTATGTTCTTTGAGTTTGGGCGAGAAGGAAAAGAAATCATATCCCGCCTCCACAAAATAACACAGGGCGTCGGAAGCGACATTGGTTCGCGGCGACGGTGAATTTTTAGACGAATTTTTATTAATGAGCGAAATAGCTTTAGAGTCGCCCAGATGACCATAAGTTACTGTTCCTCGTGCGATGACGTGGTGGTCGTTGTAGGTTGCCTCGAAACTTCCGATAGTAACAGCGCCTTGTACGTTACTGTATTTATCTGCTTTCAGACTGTTTTTGGCGCTGTGTCCATAATACCCGCTCAATCCCAACCGCAGACCCTTTACCGAATGATTTTCTACCCGAAAAGCGCCCGCATAAGCATTGGCAATCTTAAATTCGTAAGGAGAAACAGCGCCGTCTTTTATCCAAGCTCTGTCGCTAAATCGTTCGGCGTCAAGTCCTGAGATAAACATCACATTGTAGTTCCATTTACCTGCTTCTCCCCAGAGACTTATTCCTGTTTCGTGCCATGTCAGAGGAAGTATCGCCGACTCTTCTTCGGGACGAAGTACGGTAAAGAACTCTATCGGCATGTGATACTGATTGGTCAGACCAATCGGGACGATGATATGACCGATACGAAGATTCAATGCCTTGAAGAAACTTTTTTGTATCCAGAACTGTTCAAGGGCAATTTCTCCTCCTTTTTCCACTTCCTGTTCGTATTCGCCAAATTCTTCTTCTTCTATTTCGACGGTAGTTCCTGTCCCACCGTGTTCAAATTCTATTTCGGACGATACGCTCCATCCTTTCCCGAAATTATAGGAAATATAAAAAACAACATGAGGAAGATCGAACTGTCCTCTGCTCTTGACCGATTTATATTGATCAGGATAACGAAAACGGTTGAAATCATTACTGTAAAAGAAGCGATGCATACTTATTTCGCCATAACCTCCAATTTGCAATTTATGTTTCTTTGCGCCGGAGATTTGTTCTGTTTGCGTATTTACGGTATGCGTCCACAGCGTATCGGAACGATTTGTCTGTTTCTTTTTCTGAGCGTATGTCGTCATATTCAACATACTTATACAAAAACAAAAAGCAAAAACTATCTTTTGTACTTTCATCGTATCTTGTTAGTT
>JAISRU010000278.1 GCA_031273515.1 Bacteroidales bacterium
AACGAATAAGCGCTGTCTGCAAAGAACATGCAATACGCAGCTATTTGACGGTCAATACAATTATTTATGACCACGAAATCGAAACAATGCATCAATTGCTCGAATCGGCAAAACAAAACGGAATTTCTGCCGTAATTGCTTCCGATTTGGCTGTTATTCAATATGCACGGACAATAGGAATGGAAGTCCATATTTCCACACAATGCAACATCAGCAATACGGAAGCTGTCCGCTTTTTTGCCCAATATGCCGATGTAATGGTAACAGCAAGGGAATTGAGTCTGAGACAGGTAAAAGAGATTATTCAACAAATCGACAAACAACAAATCAGAGGTCCATCCGGCAATTTGGTCGAGATAGAAATTTTTGTTCATGGCGCTTTATGCATGGCTGTTTCAGGAAAATGCTATCTGAGTTTGGATAATTTCAATTATTCTGCCAATCGGGGAGGCTGCCTGCAACCCTGTCGAAGAGCATACCGCGTGCAGGATGCAGACAATGAAATGGATGTTCTTGTTGATAAAGAATATATCATGTCTCCGAAAGATTTGTGCACGATCGGCTTTTTGGATAAAATCATACAGGCAGGAATTAAGGTTTTAAAGATAGAAGGTCGCGGTCGTTCGCCCGAATATGTGAAAACAGTTACCCGATGCTATCGCGAGGCTGTCGATGCTTATTTTGACGGAACCTATTCGGAAGAAAAAATATTACAATGGACAGAACAACTCAAAAACGTGTACAACCGCGGCTTTTGGGATGGATACTATCTAAACCGACATTTGGGAGAATGGACGCAACGCTATGGTTCACAGGCTCGAAAGACAAAGATTTACGTAGGCAAAATCACCAATTTCTTTGCAAAACTCAATGTGGCGGAAGTCAAAATAGAAACCAACGATTTACAATCGGGCGACCAATATGTAATTACAGGTCCAACTACGGGCGTTTACGAAGATGTTGTCAGCGAAATACGTGTTGATTTGAATCGGGTTACAAAAGTCGTCAAAGGAGAATTGTGTTCTATTCCAACACGATCGGTGGTACGTCGAAACGATAAACTCTATAAAATCGTAACAATCTGCGATATGGACGATTATTAATTGAGCGTAGCCGAAATATAAATCTGTTATCAGATTTTCAGGGTTTCACATGCGTACATAGACGCCTGTTGTTCTGCCGCTTTGATGGTGAAATCGCAACCTTCAGCAACAAATTTACCGTCAATAAACGCATGAACGACATATTGTTTCTGTCGATGATGTTCCGCCAATTCACGAATGACTTTGTATTCGATTTTCTTTTTGTTTTTCTGCGACCAGTTGAGTATTTTTCCCTTGTAATTCGTATCCTCTTTTTCCAGAACATCAATATCGACATAAAATTTCAGAATACGATTGATAATGACCTTACGGGTAAAACGATAACCTTTGTCAAGATAAATCGCGCCTATAAAAGCCTCAAAAGCATCCCCATTGATCGACTGGGAAAAACTTAAATTATTGGTGTTGGTCTTTAAATGAACATCCAATCCGATTTTATGGCTCAATTTATTCAAATGGTTCCTGCTGACTAATTTGGATCGTAAATTGGTCAGAAAACCTTCATCGGCATAAGGATATTTTTTGTAGAGATAATCGGCAATGATTGCACTTAATACAGCGTCGCCCAAATACTCCAGACGTTCATTGTTCTTTCTCATCCCATTGACAATCACCCCTGCAACAGAACGATGAGCAAGCGACTGTTCATATAAAGTCAAATCAACAGGAGTAAATCCTAAAATATTTTTTATATACTGCTTCAGCAGATTTTTTTTTCTTCCAAACACTCCCGAACAATAATAAATTTATGGTTTGTATTTCTTAAACAACAGGGAGGTATTATGTCCTCCGAAGCCGAAAGCATTGGAAATCGCAACGTTCACAACACGTTTCTGCGCCTTGTTAAAAGTGAAATTCAATTTATTGTCCAATTTCTCATCATCTTCAAAATGATTGATAGTCGGAGGAACAATATCATTGTAAATCGTCAATACGGTTGCAACGCTTTCAACGGCTCCCGCAGCGCCCAACAGGTGTCCAATCATGGATTTAATCGAATTAATATTGATAGTGTAAGCATGTTCGCCAAACAAAGACTGAATAGCTTTTATCTCGGCTATATCTCCAAGAGGCGTCGACGTTCCGTGCGTATTGATGTGATCTACCGCTTCGGGAGACAAACCGGCTTCGCGTAACGAATTTTTCATCGCCAGACATGCTCCCTGTCCTTCAGGATGAGGAGCCGTGATATGATAAGCGTCGGACGATAAACCGCATCCTGCCACTTCCGCATATATTCTGGCGTTTCGTTTTAGCGCATGTTCCAACTCTTCCAATACCAACGCGCCTGATCCTTCTCCCATTACAAAACCGTCTCTACCCTTATCGAAAGGACGGGAGGCTGTTTGAGGGTCGTCGTTACGGGTCGAAATAGCCTGCATGGCATTAAATCCTCCTACTCCTGCTGTGGAAATCGGAGCTTCGCTGCCTCCTGTTATGACAAAATCTACCTGCCCTAAACGAATACTGTTAAAGGCGTCTACAATTGCGTTGGCTGAAGATGCACAAGCCGACGTTGTTACATAATTCGGACCCTTTAATCCAAAACGCATGGAAATATGTCCTGCAGCAATGTCGCCAATGATCTTGGGGATAAAAAAGGGATTAAATCGAGGTGATCCGTCGCCAAGAGCGTAAACACGCATTTCCTCAGCACAAGTGGTAAAACCTCCTATACCCGTACCCCAGATAACGCCTGCTCTTTCGAGATCCACCTGAGTGAGATCTATTTGGGAGTCTTCCATTGCTTCCGAAGCAGAAGCTATGGCAAACTGTGCAAACAAATCCATCTTCCGTGACTCTTTGACCTCCGTATATTTGAGAATATCAAAGTCTTTTACCTCGCAGGCAAAACGCGTTTTGAATAAAGCCGCATCAAAATGACTGATAGGCGAGGCGCCACTTACTCCAAGAAGTAAATTTTTCCAAAATACATCATGAGAATTTCCAATTGGAGTAAGCGCTCCTAACCCTGTTACTACAACTCTGTGTAATTCCATAAACAATAACAGAATTATTTTGTAGCTACTGTTGCTGTAATAAAATTAATAGCATCTCCCACCGTTGCGATTTTTTCCTGGACATCTTCAGGGATTTTAATTTTAAATTCATTTTCAAAAACCATAATCAATTCTACGGTATCCAATGAATCTGCACCTAAGTCATTCACAAAACTTTTTTCAGGAGTAACTTCTGCCACTTCTCTGCCAAGTTTGTCGGCTACAATTGCTATTACTTTCTCTTCAATGTTCATAAGTTTAGATTTTAAAATTTTCACTTTGCAAAAGTACAACTTTTTATCTTCGCTACGACGAAAACACGAAAAAAAAACCGATATGACGACAAATAATGCTGTTTATCAATG
>JAISRU010000294.1 GCA_031273515.1 Bacteroidales bacterium
AATTTTCAATTCTCAATTAGATTGTGTACCTTTGCAGGAAGTCAGAAAGGAGACGATTCGGTTTGTAATTGTTTGTTTTTGCGACGAAAAAAATTTACAGAAAGAATAATATCAGGATAATGGAGACAACAAGACAACAAAAAGTAGCTCGTTTGTTGCAAAAGGAACTGGCTACAATATTGCAATCGGAAGGAAAACACATGCTTGGTTCGACTTTGGTGACCCTCACGCAAGTACAGGTTTCCAAAGACTTTTCTTTTGCCCGTATCTATCTGAGCATATTTACAACAGAAGATAAAGATCAAGTAATCAACACCCTCGAAACAAATAAAAAAGAGTTTCGATTTAAACTCGGACAACGTGTAAAAAATCAATTACGCATAGTCCCTGAATTGGTCTTTGTTCGCGACGACACTTTGGACTACATCGAAAATATAGATAATCTGCTCAAAAAGTGAATGTAAGTTTGTTTATCGCAAAACGGTATCTGTTTGCAAAGAAATCGCACAATATTATCAATATCATTTCCGTCGTTTCTTTTGCCGGCGTCAGCATTGCAACAGCGACGCTCTTTATTGTGCTGTCGGTCTTCAACGGATTACAGCATTTTGTGGAACAATCTTTTAACGCTTTCAGTCCGGATATAGAAATCACCCCAAAACATGGAAAAATAATTCCCCAGAATGCTATCGACATACAACAGATCAAGTCTTTGGACAACGTGGAATATCTCTCCGGAGTATTGTCCGACGTGGCTGTTTTTGCCTGCGAAGATCAACAGTTTATCGCAAAAATCAAAGGCGTGTCCCCCGATTACTACCGATTGAACCGTCTGGATACCATCGTGAATTATGGTCGCTTTTTATTGGAAGATCATGGGTTTTCATTTGCCGTTCTGGGAGCAGGAGTAGCCGCTCATCTGAATTGTCCCATCTCAAGCTCGCCAAGCAATACCCTGAAAATTTATTATCCAGACAGAAATAAAAAACTTTCAGCTGCCGTTTCCGTCAACGCTTTGAATTATCAGACGATAACGCCTGTGGGCGTCTTCAATTCTCACACGGTATACGACGTCGAATTTGTTTTTGTTCCTTTGTCTTTTGCACGCAGTCTGTTGGGATATGAAACGGGCTATACCTCGTTGGAAATTCGCTGTAAACCAACAGCAAAAGTATCGGAACTACAAGATGAAATCCGACAAATAACAGGCAACGACTTCTACGTAAAAAATTCCTATCAGCAGGAAGAAGAACTTTTCAAAGTAATGCAGTCGGAAAAATGGATAACGTATGCTATTTTATCGTTCATTTTGCTGATTGCCTCGTTCAACATGGTGGGCATGATCGCCATTTTGATATTGGAAAAAAGAACTTCGGTCGCTATCCTGTACAGCATGGGAAGTACAATCAAATTAGTCCGACGTATTTTTATTTACGAAGGAATACTGATTTCAGCCTTAGGAACACTAACCGGACTTGCATTGGGATTTGTCTTTTGTATCCTCCAAATCTGCTTCGGATTTATCCATTTTGGAGAAGGTTCTTATATTCTCACCGCATATCCCGTCGAAATGCAATGGAACGACGTCCTGCTTATTCCGCTTGTCGTATTATTGATAACGCTTCCTTCGGCTTATTTGCTGGCTAAAAAAATCTATCCGAAACTAACGCTGCAATGAAACAAATCTGTTCCCGTTATACATCAAAAAGAATGAAAAACAGGATGAACAAATTCCGTATCCGTTTATTTTCGAAGCATTATTTTCACTGTTCGATTATTGCCTGTCTGCTGTTTTTGTCGACAGGATGTTCGTTTGTCGAAAAACAAATACATCTGGAAGGATTTACGCAGGGAACGTATTACAGTATCCGGTATTACGATCCGCAAAACAGAAATCTGCAGGAAGCTATCGACAGTCTGCTCAACGACTTCGACAATACGGCTTCCGTCTACAATGACAGCTCGGTGATATCGCGCATCAACCGAAACGAAGACAATGTATGCCTGACCGACGATTTTATCCGTTTATATCTTCTGTCTGAACAGATTGGCAAACAGACCCACGGAGCTTTCGACATAACGGTGGGATCATTGGTGAATGCGTGGGGCTTCGGCAGAGAGCAGCGTCAGACAATGAGCAAAGAAAAAATCGACAGTCTGCTCACATGCGTCGGATTTGGCAAAACGTCTTTGGATCAGGGAAAAATAATCAAGGAATTGCCATGTATTCAGTTAAATTTCAACGCCATTGCACAGGGATATACGGTCGATAAAATAGCTTCTTTCTTCGATACGTTGTCCATTGCTGATTATCTGGTAGACATAGGCGGAGAAGTGATCGCCAAAGGAAACAAAAACGGACAACCATGGATGGTCGGAATCGAACATCCTTCAAAAGAAAAAGAACAGGAACGACAGATTATTTTGCGTGTTCCTTTGGAAAACAAATCATTGGTAACGTCGGGCAATTACAGAAAATACTACGAAGAAAACGGCGTCAGATACGGACATACGTTGTCGCCGCAGACGGGTTATCCGGTCGAACATGCTTTGCTCAGCGTAACGGTACTGCATCCGAGCGCCGCTTTTGCCGACGCTTACGCCACCGCATTCATGGTTATGGGAATGGAGGCTTCCCTCGACTTTATCGCTGAACATCAGGACGTCGAAGCCTTTTTTATTTACCAAAAACAGGACAGTATCCATACCCGTTCCACAGATGGATTTGTCCGTTTGCTAAATCAACAGGCATGTTTTTAAGCGAGATACAATTGGTCAATTTCAAAAATTACAGTGATAAGAGTTGTCGATTTTCGTCGGGCATCAACTGCATTGTCGGACTGAACGGCACAGGCAAAACCAATTTGCTCGACGCCATCCATTATCTTTCCATGACCAAAGGCTATTTTAATCATGCCGACAGATTAAGTATTCGTCATGGGGAAGATTTTTTTGCCGTTCACGGACATTTTTCACAGGAAGAAATTGAAGGAATGACCAAAGTCAGTTGCATCCAGCAGCAGGATAAACGCAAGATAGTCAAGCTGAACCAGAAGGAATACGAGCGATTGTCCGAGCATATCGGACGTTTTCCTTCTGTAATCATCTCTCCTTACGATACCGACTATATCAACGGTACTTCGGACGTTCGCAGACGGTATTTCGACAGCGCTATTTCTCAGTTCGATAAACTGTATCTCGACAATCTGATCCGATACAATAAGATTGTCGCTCAGCGGAATGCTTTGTTGAAACTCTTTAACGAAAAACAATCTTTTCGACAACAGGAACTTCTTCCATGGAACGACAAAATGGTTCATTACGGCAGACAGATCTTCCAAACCCGCAAACAGTTTTTGGACGGATTTTTACCTGTTTTCAATCAACTGTTTGCCGTTGTTTCTCCCGACGAGCAGATTTCTATCGATTACAGGTCGCAACTCATGGAAGACGATTTTGAAACTTTATTATCAGTCACACAGCAAAAAGATTATCTTGCGCAGTATTCGACGGTGGGAGTTCATAAAGACGATTTTTTATTTACGATGAATAATTATTCCGTCAAGCGATTTTGTTCTCAGGGACAGCAAAAGTCATTTTTGATTGTTTTAAAGTTGGCTCAGTTTGAATACATTAAACAGCTCAAGGGAGAAAAACCTTTGCTTTTGCTCGACGATGTTTTTGATAAATTGGATGAAAATCGGGTGAAGCAGTTAATCGAATTGGTTACTTCTTCCGAATACGGACAGGTTTTCATCACCGACACGCACAAAGAACGTACCTTGAAATTGTTTGAAAACAAACAGGTTGAAGTCAATCTGATTGAACTCTGACAAGAAAGTCCTGAGTTACTTTTTAGCGCACCCTGACTGTTTTACGATCTTCCCAAAGCGCTTTCGGATTGTTCCGAATTGTGTTCGGATTGTTCCGAAAACGTCAACTTAGCATCCAATCTTTTAGATCGGCGTCTTCGTTGTTGATAATTCCCAGATAGTTTTGATAACGGGAAAGAGCAATCTCCCCTGCGTCCAAAGCCTGCTTGACGGCACAGTGAGGTTCGTGTGTATGGGTACAGTTTCGGAATCGACAGGCGGACAAAAGTCTGAGCATTTCGGGAAAATAATGAGATATTTCTTCTTTTGTATAATGTATCAGTCCAAATTCTTTCATTCCGGGGGTATCGATAATAAATCCACCGAAGGGCAATTCGAACATTTCGGCAAAAGTTGTGGTATGTTTTCCTTTGTTGTTGTATTGGGAAACGGAAGCGGTTTTGAGCGCAAAGTCAGGATTTAAAGCATTGATAATGCTCGATTTTCCTGCGCCCGATTGTCCGCCAAAAAGGGAAATGTTGTTCTGCATTAGCTTTTTGAGCTGTTCAAGTCCCTGCGAGGTTACTACAGAGGTCGAAACACATTGATATCCAATGTCGGAATAGAGCGATTGGAGTTGTTTTTCCTGTTTTTGTATCTCAGGAGTATATATATCCGTTTTATGAAAGACCAAGACAGTATTTATCCGAAACGATTCTGCCGACACCAGAAAACGATCGATAAACCCAAGAGGCGTCTGAGGTTCGACAAGATTGATAATCAAAAAGACACGATCGATATTGGCGGCTATTATGTGTGAAATTTTAGAGAGATTGACCGATTTTCTGTCGATATAATTTTTTCGTTTGTGGATAGAAGTAATAATGCCGTAGTCATCGTTGTCATTTTTTGAAAAGGAAACGACGTCGCCAGTAGCGATAGGATTTGTTGTTTTGAATTTTGCGAGTCGGAATTTTCCCTGTAATCGGCAGACTAATATTTGTCCGTTGAGTTTATCCCGGACAAGATAGGAACTTCCTGTGGATTTCATCACAAGACCTTCTTCCTGTTTACACATAGACATTTTCTGTAAGGAAATTATTTCAAAAGTAGTGTCCTCGCAGGGGCTCGAACCCTGGACCCATTGATTAAGAGTCAATTGCTCTACCAGCTGAGCTACGAAGACAAATCGTGCAAAGATACAACTTTTTTTGTTATAAACAACAATGATAATTGAACAGTTAATTCTTTTTTTGAGATAATGAGATTTGGGACATGGGGTAACTCATTGGCTACTGTGGTTGTTTTGTTTAGGAACGTGAAATAAATAATGTATCATGGTTTTGATGCCAAAGGCATCGTATGTTTATAGAAATTAGAATCACAGTGCAAGACAAAAAGACTGCCATTTTGACGTATTTCGGGTTTGGCAAGTTATTTGGATATAGAAAGCGAAACTATAACGTAAAAGAATATGGATAAACAAAGAGAAAATATAGAAAACGAAGAGATACAGGATTGTAACATGGAAAACGACAATACGTTGCCCAACGAGGAACTGTCTGAAGCGGTTGAACCGGAAAATAAAGAAGATAAAGATCAAAAGAAAAGCGGTCTGTTCGGTAAGAAAGATAAAAAATCAAAACAATCGACTTCGGTTGATCTTCCCGAAGAAGAACTAAATCGTTTGCAAACCGAAAATGCAGAACTGCAGGATAAATTTCTGCGTCTGTATTCGGAATTTGACAATTATCGCAAACG
>JAISRU010000014.1 GCA_031273515.1 Bacteroidales bacterium
CTGCTGCGTTTTATGGCGCCGCCCATCAGCAACCACAACAATTTTCTGTGTTAAGCATTCTGCCTGCTTTGCGTGACACAACAAAAAAAGATATTCGCATTAATTTTGTGATTACTCGCAAAGACATACCACGCAGTTGGTTAAAATCATTCAAAACAGAAAATGGCTTGGTTCAGGTATCTTCACCCGAACTGACTGCCGCCGATTTGATAACAAATTACAAAGTAGTTGGCGGATTAAATCGAGTTGCTACGGTTTTGAATGAACTGGCTGAATCATTGGATTTTTCAAAATTGAATAATGATTTTTTTGAATATGTACCAAAGTCAAGCATTCAACGATTGGGTTATTTACTGGAACAACCTTTGGCGCAAAACAATCTGGCAGATACGCTATACGAAAAAGCGCAGAAGTCTAATTGCAAATTTCAACAAATACCGCTGAAATACACTAATAAAACAGAGAATTGCGAGATTGACCCAAAATGGAAAATAATTATTAACGAACAAATAGAAATAGACGAGTAATGATACAGGAATCGGCAATATTACAATGGACAGAAACAACGCCATGGAAAAGTAATGCGCATGTTGAACAGGATTTGGTCATTTGTCGCGCCTTAGTTGCCTTGTTCAATGATGAATATCTGGCTTCACACTTGGCGTTTCGTGGCGGAACGACTTTGCATAAATTATATATGCAACCACAGTCTCGCTATTCGGAAGACATTGATTTAGTGCAAATAAATGCAGAACCAATTAAAGAAACCATTGACAGAATCAGAGAGGTTCTGGCATTTCTCGGCAAGCCGATCGTGAAGCAAAAAGCGCAGAACAATACGCTGATTTTCCGTTTTGATTCCGAAATTCCGCCGGTAATTCCGATTCGTTTGAAAGTAGAAATCAATAGTAGAGAACATTTTAATGTCTTAGGTCTGACAAAATTTGCTTTTAATGTTTCTAATCAATGGTTTTCGGGCGATTGTAACGTTACAACATATCATTTGGACGAATTGCTGGGTACAAAATTACGCGCATTGTATCAACGACGAAAAGGTCGCGACTTGTTCGACATCTACAAAGCGTTATCAACCAAAGATATTAATATCAACAATATAATTCGGTGCTATCGACAATATCTGGATTTTGTGGTGGACAGACCACCTACTCGAAAAGAATATTTACTGAATCTGGAACAGAAAATGACTGACGAAGAATTTTTGGGCGATACAAATATGCTCTTGCGTCCAAATGAAACATACAATCCGCATGAAGCATACGAATTGGTAAAAAGTCAACTGATAGAGAAATTGTAATAGACACTTGATCTAATTGAAAATTGAAAATGGCGCAAGCGACGATTATTCTTTCCCGCAGAAAAGCGTATTCCGTAGGAATGCATCGCTCGGTAGAAACAAACGATAAAAAACCAATCCTGCATGCCGTCAGGTATGCATCCCTCTCTACTCGTTCACTCGTCTACTCGTCCACTTGTCTACCAATAATCATGTTCATCAGTAAATCAGATAAATCAGAGTTCAGACAAAAGCGTCCGCAGGCAATTTTCAATTTTCAATTTTCAATTTTCAATTAATGTCGTGGTAGATTATGTTTTGGATTTCTGTTCGGATATTCATTTGTGTAATTTTTTTATTTTCGGCGTCAGGATGGATGCGGTTCGACAAAAAGATATAAATCAGATCATAATGAGGATCTATCCAGATAAAAGTACCTGTAAATCCGCTGTGTCCGTAGCTGGACGATGACGCCATTTTACTGCATGGACTTTTTTCATCTTTGCGTGCAGGCTTGTCGAAACCCAATCCGCGCCGACAGTCGCCCTGACTGAAATAATAAGACGTAAAGAAATCAATGGTTTTCTCCGATAAATAACGACTGTTTTTGTAACTTCCTTTGTCGAGCAGCATTTGGGCGATAGCCAACAAATCGTCTGCGGTGGAAAACAGTCCTGCATGTCCGGATACGCCGCCCAGCATGGCTGCCCCCTGATCGTGAACATAGCCATGAATTAAGGTCTTGCGGAAAAGCGTGTCCTGTTCGGTGGGAGCGATGTCTTTTGGTTCAAAACGATCCAAAGGATTGAATAAAATGTGTGTCAAACCCATCGGACGATAAAAATTATCATCCACATACCGGTCGAGCGACTTCCCACTGACCCTCTCTATCAGATCGGCTAAAAGATAAAACCCCAAATCGCTATAGAGATAAGTTTGTGTTGTTCTGCATTTACTGGCTGCAATCCGTGCGAGTATGCTGTCTTTATAACTGTCTTTGATGTATAAATTTTCACAGACCTGCATCCGAAAACCGACGGTATCAATGTTGCTGTAAATGGTCGGATTGAGCGTCTTGTCCCTGTTGAGCGTTGCTTGATGAAAAGGCAACCAAGCCTGCAGTCCGGCGGTGTGGGTCATGACTTGGGCAATGGTCATATCTTCTTTGTCGGTATTTTTCAGATAGGGAAGATAATGAGAGAGTTTCATTTTGACGTCCACCTTTTTTTCGTCGCAGAGTTTCATCATGGCGAGTGTTGTTGCCATAATCTTGGTGAGGGACGCAAGGTCGTAAAGGGTATTGTCGGTAATGAGGCGATGGTCGGAATAGCCAAAAGTCCCGAAAGATTTGTTGTAGATGATTTTATCTTTTCGACACACAAGAACCCTGCATCCGGGAAACGCCTGCTGACTGATTCCGTTTTGAACAACCGCATCAATCTTTGCCTCCAAAGCAGGATGAACATGATGTTCGACATTGTCTTTTGTTGTCAGACAAACGCCTGTTCCTTCGGGATAACGATCCAAATCGATCGGGAGTTTTCCTGTGGCGGACATCTCTCCGCAGATCACTTTGGCGACGGTCTCTTCTGCCTCCTCTGTGGGATGATATGCCAGCACAATGGCAGCAAATCGGTCGGTAAAGGGAATGTAATTCAAGCAATACGGATTACTCATCACCACCAAGACCGTGTTGGACGCTATTGTTGTCAGACTGTCCAGAAAGTCGATTGTCTTTTTCGACAATCCATACTGATTGGGCGCATATTGAGAGGTATTATGCAGACTGACAATCAAACAATCAGCATTCTTTGCCGCAGCAAACAGGACGTCCGTCTGCGAACGAACAAAATCATTGCCTGTCCTGTGCGACTGACTGTTCAGACAGTGTTTCAACCTTGTCTGCAAGACGGACGTTTCCGATTTATCCACGCGAATAAGGACTGTTTTTCGATTGATTTTATCCGACAAAGGCAACGTGTTTGCTTTGTTTTGCAATACTGTTATTGATTTTCGGGTTAGATCGGCACGGAGTTTCTTTGTTTGGGCAGAATTAAGGTCGTTGATGAGGTTATCCAAAGCAATGGGTTCGGCATTGGGAAGGACATATTTTTCTTTCATTTTCAAGACCTTCAAACATTTTCTGTCGATGTCGCTTTGGGACAAACGACCCTCTTTTACCGCATCGACAATAGCAGGAATAACAATGTTTAAGGCTCCGGGCAGCAACAAGACATCACAACCGGCAATCAGTGTCTGGACTTCCAATTCGCCTGTTGGTACGAAATCGGCAATCCCTTTCATTTCTAATCCGTCGGTGATTATCAATCCCTGAAAGTTCATTTGTTTTTGCAGGAGGTCGGTCGTTATCGGGGGGGAAAGCGTGGCAATGGAATTGGTGGCGCTGTCCAAAACAGGAACATGAAGGTGTCCGATCATGACGGCGTCCACTCCCTGCCTGAATAATTGTCGGAAAGGATACAAATCCGTTTGACGCAATTGCTGTAAGTCGTGATTGATAACAGGGAGATTATCATGAGAATCGGTATCGGTATCGCCGTGTCCGGGAAAGTGTTTTGCACAAGCCATCACTCCGTTGAGCTGCATCCCTTTTGCGTAAGCGATCCCGCACTGAGCCACCCATTTGGGATTGGATCCAAAAGACCTGCTCCCGATAACCGGATTTTTTGAATTATTGTTCACGTCCACGCAGGGAGCAAAATTGAGATGTATTCCCATGCGTCTGCACTGACGCGCGACTTCTTCGCCCATGCTGTAGATAGCTGCAAGATCGTACGTTGCGCCCAATGCCATCTGACGAGGAAAAATCAAGACACTGTCCAAACGCATGGCGAGTCCCCATTCGGCGTCGATGGATATCATCAGAGGGATTTTGCTCGCTTTTTGCAGACTGTTCGTGAGCGACGCCTGACGCAAAGGTCCGCCTTGAAAAAAACAGACTCCTCCCACCTTGTAATCTTCGACCTGTTTGATCAGTGTCTTGTTGTAGACTTCATTTTTATCGGAATGAGCGCGGATCATAATCAATTGAGCAATTTTCTCTTCCAACGAGAGTGTTTGCAATACGGAATCCGCCCATGAAACTCCTGCGGAAACAGTCTGATCCTGATCTGTTCGAGGAGATATTGTTCCTCCCAGAAAAGAAAATGCGAAACAAAAAAGTACGATTATTCTCAAAAAACGTTTTACCATAAATCCCCGTATAATTTTAACGATTGATATTCTTCACAAAAGAGAACACAATACAAGCGTCATTATTGCCAAACGATGCATCAACGTTCCGAATCGGTTACAGCGAAACTGTCCCGACAAACTGAACAAAGCCCTCTATTTCTTTATCCAGACATTCACAATTTCGCCGACATACAGCGTATGAATGGATTTGTCTGTTTGATTATAAATATTGTCAAACAGTTGCGGATCGGTAAAACATTCTTTTTTAAACGGGTCTGCGTATAGTTTTCTACATTCGACAATCATACGGGCTTCGGCAAAACTCATCAACCCCGAAGCGAGGGACAGTGGGGTTAGTCCTGCTTCTTTTACTTTGTCGGAATCTCTTCCCGATTTTGTTCCCATAATTGTCAGGGCGTCGCGATACTTTTCGTCGAAGAAGCTCAGGGTATAGTAATCATTTTTCTGCAGAAATTCATACGTATAGCGAGTATCCCGAACCATGATGAATGCAACGGGTCTGTTCCAAAGATGACCAAAAGCTCCCCAACTTGCCGTCATTCCGTTGAAAGCGGTATCATTTCCTGCCGTGATAAGCATCCACTCTTTGCTGAGCAATTTAATGACATTATCGGGAATTTCCCCAGGTTCGACTTTCCGATACCCTTGTTCTCCTGTATTATTTTCTGACATTTCCATTTCTTTTTGATTGCTATTTGTTGTCTTTTCCTGATTTGCATTTCCGCAAGACGTCAGCGCTACAACCGCAACGGTACATAAAAAAATTAATCTATTCATTCCTGATACTTTAACTGATAAATAATCGTGTTTCTAAACCGTTGCAAAGATAGTCAAAAAATTGAAAATTGAAACTTGAGAATTGAGAATTGCCTGCGGACACTTTTGTCTACTGGTTCACTAATAATGGCATGACTAAAAATTCTCAATTAAATGTTGTATCTTTGCAGCAAATAATCTTCAAAGAGATGAATATGGATACATCGGAAAAGCAAACAATAGGTAGAATATACGGGAAAATACACCGACTTCCACCAAAGATACAGCAAGAACTATCGGATTATATCGAATTTTTGTTGCGGAAATATCAGACGGATAATCAAGAAAAACCTTTTTTTGGTTGTATGCAAGGAACAGTTACGTGGATGAGCGACGATTTCAACGCTCCTTTAGATGACTTCAAAGAATACATGTAATGAAACTGTTGATAGATACACAATCTTTTATCTGGTTTTTTGAAGCCGACAACAAACTACCTCTTTCCGTGCGGACAGTGATGGAAGATATTGATAACAGTCTTGTGGTTAGTATCGTGAGTTTTTGGGAAATCACTATTAAAGTGAGTTTGCAAAAACTTACTTTGTCGGGAAATATCGAAACATTAATCAATAACTCCATATCAAGTGGATTTGAAATTCTCCCTGTGAATCCGGCTCATTTAATTACCCTGTCAGGTTTGGATTTTTTTCATAAAGACCCTTTTGATCGTATGATTATCGCTCAGGCAATAAGCGAAAACATAAGCGTGATTAGTTCGGACAGCGTATTCAAATCGTATCCGGTTCAGTGGATTTGGCGGAGTTAATTCTCCTCTCTACTCTTTTTCAGGGAAACACCTACGGCGTTTTGGGTGTTGTTTGCCGTCTTCACCCCGCGCTGCGCTTGTACAGGGTTATCAAAAGAAAACATCGTAGGTGTTAGTCTTGCGCAATGACGGCGTAGGTGTTTGCGTCCGCAGGCTCATTTTCAATTTTCAATTATTTGGATGCATACCTGACGGCATGCAGATTGGTTCTTTATCGTTTGTTTCTGCCGAGCGATGCTTTCCTACGGGATGCGCTCCAATTTTCAATTCAATAATCATGAATCATTTCAATCAGTAAATCAGATAAATCGACGCACGAAGCGAGAGCAGAGGCAAACTTGTTTGACTATGCCGAGCAAGAAGAAGAAAGGCAACGCCAATCAGAGTTCAGACAGAAGCGTCCGTATGGTAATTTTCAATTTTCAATTTTCAATTATTTTTACTACTTTTGCACACAGGAAAAATTGATACGATATGGGAAGAATAATCGCCATTGATTATGGGAAGAAAAGAATAGGAATCGCCGTAACGGATGAACTTCAAATTATTGCTAATGTGCTGACTACAGTTTCTCCGGAAGAGATATTTCCTTTTCTGAAAGACTATACGCAAAAAGAAGCGGTCGAATTGTTTCTGGTCGG
>JAISRU010000002.1 GCA_031273515.1 Bacteroidales bacterium
TTCATCTGAGCAATTGCTTCTTCTTTGGTTAATTTTTCTGTAGAGTCGGCGTTAAACTCTTCTACAAACTGTGCACAATGGATAATCATTTCATCCATTGTCATGTCTTGGGTGAATGCTCCATCTTTGTAGCAATACACGCAATAATCTTCATTAACGGTTTGGTCTTTGTTTGTCCCCAACAAAGCAGAGTCCGTCAACGGCATTCCACAACTTTGACAATACTTCTGTTCTAATTTATTCATTTCTTTTTATTTTATGTCCCTTTCGAGGACGATTTATAATTTGATCTAAAAACGCAAAGGTACAACTCTTTTTGTAAGCAGAAGAATCTTTTTGTGATTTTTTTTAAAGGACAATGCTACTTTTAATCTACTCCGTACATTTCTTAATGCGGCTTATCTGTTTTTATTTCTTTTTGTTTTTTGGTAAGTCGTTTTTACCCATCACCTGTGCATAAGCGGCGCAATAGCTGTTGTAATCCGTACCCGCAGACATAGCGCGTAATATCGCTATCCGTTTTTGAATGGGAGGATGCGTCGAAAAAAGAGATGTCTTATGCGATTTTAACTTGGGCTTGTTGATACACATTGCCATTGCCATCTGTCCGGGATCGAACTTCTCGGTATCTCCCGCTATTTTAGAAAGTGCGTTCGCCATACTGTCAGGATCTCGTGTGAAATTTACCGCCATCGTATCCGCCAAATATTCCCGTTTACGAGATAATGAAAAATAAAACATCTGCGCAAACAAAGGCGCTAAAATCGCCAATGCAATTACAGCTACTAAAAGAATAAGTTGTGCTCCACCATTTCCTCCTTTGCTGTTTCTTCTCCCTCCTCCCCAGAGAAAAGAACGAATGAGTAAATCGGAAATAATCACAATCGTACACATCATCACACTTGCGAAAGTCATATACATCACATCTCTGTTGTAAATGTGCGACATTTCATGAGCCATAACTGCCTGTAATTCCTGTCTGGTCAATTTCTCCCGTAAACCGCGCGTAATGGCAACTACACTTTTCTCCGCTTTCGTACCGGCGGCAAAAGCATTCAATGCAGGCGTATCTATGACATAAATCTTAGGCGTCGGCAAACCCGAAACCTGCGACAATTCCTCTACAACATTATGTAATACAGTATCATCGTGCAGATTGATCTCTTTGGCATTCATCCCCCGTAAAACTACTTTCGCACCATTTGTCAGCGCTATTATGGTCTGTATTGTCCAGACAAGCGTGGCGATGATTATTCCCATCAATATTCCCCTGCCCGATTGAGGATCAGGATCGAACAGAAATCCGATCACTCCGCCCAATGCAAGCAACAAAATACCCATTCCAAAAAAAACAAACACCGATTTACGTTTGTTTTTTGTTATTAATTCATACATAATTCCGGTCTTAGCTTAGAATGAAACTTTGGGAGCTTGACGGGCGTCGGGAGTGGACATCTCAAACAAATCACGCTGCGTGAAATGAAACATTCCCGCTATGATACTGTTGGGAAATATCTGAACTTTATTGTTGTAAGAAGTTACTACCTGATTGTACAACTGACGGGAAAACGATATTTTATTTTCCGTTGTCGCTAATTCTTCCTGCAACTGCAAGAAATTGGTGTTTGCTTTCAGATCAGGATAGGCTTCCAATTGTATTTTCAGTCCCGACAACGCCGAACCAAGCAGATTATTCGCTTCTGCTTTTTGTGCAACCGTTTTTGCTTCCATCGCCTGCGAACGATATTGCGTGATTTTAGTCAGTGTTTCCTGTTCGTGTCGGGCATATCCTTTAACGGTTTCTACCAGATTGGGAATTAAAGCATATCTTCGTTCCAACTGAACATCTATATTATGCCATTCCTTATCCACATTATTCCGCATTTTTATCATGCCGTTATACAGGGCAACCGCCCACAAAAGAAGAACTGCTACTACTCCGATAATGATTAATACTGTATGCATTTTATTTTGATTTGATTTAATTAAATATATTGTTAGATAAAACTTTTCAAGTCATGTATATCAAAAATTGGGCCATCCGTACAGACGCATCTGTTTCCCTGAACGGTTTCGGTTACGCAACACAAACAAGCTCCTATGCCGCAAGCCATTGTGTTCTCCAATGACACTTCGCAAGGAATATTATTCCTGTCTGCCAATTTGGCAATTGCTTTCATCATTATTTCCGGTCCGCAGGTATACATACGGTCAAAGCGACTTAGATCTTTGAGTAGACTGTGTTCTGTTATCAATCCTGTTTCTCCAAGACTGCCGTCGTCGGTAATGGGGCGTATGTGGATTCGGTTGTCATAATTTGCTGTCCACGACAATGCCGCTGCGGTTTGTGCTCCGGCAAGTACGGTCGGCTCTATATTGTTTTGTACAAACGATTTTGCCAGAAACAACAAGGGAGCTATGCCGCAACCTCCGCCGATAAGTAACGGTCTTTTTACGTCTTTTGTCGTAAATGAATTGCCAAGCGGATAGAGTATATTGAGCTTGTCCCCTGATTGTAAACTGCTCAGAACCTTTGTTCC
>JAISRU010000065.1 GCA_031273515.1 Bacteroidales bacterium
TATTACTTTATCCTGCAATTGCTCAGGGAGCATAACTCAACACGAATTTCTCCGTGAAAGATATACTACAAATACTCTTAGAAGTGAAGCATGTATGTATTGATGACAAATGGTATCCATCTGAAATTACAAAAACAACTGCCAAACTGCTCGCTAAATTGAATATTAAGCATATTACGTAAAACAGGGAAAAGTTATGGTTTAATATTAATCCTAAAGATATGCTGAAGTAGCAAGTAATCATACTAAAACATTGAGTAATACACATATGTATCAATGTTTTAGCAAAGTAAAACCCGTTTAAATGGATTTTAGATGCTTTACAGAAGAACATGACAGCGGGTTAGTATCAGAGCCTCTTTTTCAACGCTTTTTAAAAATTCTTTCTCTTTTTCAAGACTCATTATACAGCGTGCTTCACGACGACCGCCCATAGCTTTATTCGGGTTCCAAGCTGATTCCGTTTTGTTATAGGATGCGACTGTTGTAAAGACTTTAGTTTTGCTTATTCCCAACATTTCAGCTATTTCTTCGGCTTTTTTGCCATAATTCGTTTGTAATAAATAAATTATCAGATAGGATTGAAAATCTTTTGCAGCTTTTTGACTGTGCATCTTCTCTTTAAGGCATAACTTTTCCCTGTTTTACGTAATATAAAACATTATATATTATTATCAGTATTTTACTCTCAATAGAGATAAATAATAATATTACGTAAATAGACAATCTATTATATTTTCCAGAATCCCATAAAAAATTAAAAATCAATAAGATATAAAAATTATTCCGTAAAAGGTGGAAAAGTTACGGTTTAAGTTCAATATCCGACAAATAAGGTTGTATTTTTAATACGCGCATTGATTTACGTTTTTGCAAAGATACAAAAATTATTTGTCATGAACAAAATTATTTGCATTCTACTGATAGCGGTGTAGTATCAGACAATGGGAGGCAATGACGGCGTAAATATTTGAGTCCGTATGGCATTAACCATTAACCATTACTTACCGGTTAGATTCAGGTATCCCAATCTTCATAGACGGGAAAATAGTTTCGTAATTTATTCAGCAGTGTATGGTCGAGCGTTACGGACAAGATATATTCTTTGTCGGACGGAGCTTCGACAACCACTTCTCCCAAAGGATCAATAATGAGGGTGTTCCCTGTATGATTGTTGCCATAACCGTCTTTCCCTATACGGTTTACGCCAATTACATACGCCTGATTTTCTATTGCGCGCGCCGTCAATAAAGCTCTCCATGCATTGGAACGCGACGCCGGAAAATTGGCAATCAATAATAAACAGTCGTACAACAAAGCATTATCGACGTATTTGTTTCTGCACCATAGCGGAAAACGAATATCGTAACAAATCAACGACAATATATTCCATGCATTCTTTTGGACAATCGTTCGTGTTGTTCCTGCAGAACAGAATTGCTTTTCGCACCCAAAAAACAGATGTCGTTTATCGTACTGTGCAATTATTTTGTTCTCCCGAACCCAAACCAATCGATTGTATATTCGCTGATTTTGCGCGACTACGGGAAGACTTGCTACCGTATCCGTCCCGTATTTTTGCGACGTCCGATACAGAAAATCAAAACTCTGTTGCGTATGTTGCTGTGCAATTCGGACAATGTCGTCGGAAAAACCGCAGGAAAACATTTCGGGAAAAACTAACAAATCGGACTTTATTTCCCGGCTTTTCAAAAGCATTTCATAATGCTTTATATTTTGCGCTGCGTCCTGAGGATGTATGTCCGACTGTACCAAACAAAGGTTTATGCTCTCCTGATCCATAGTATATTCTTTATCCGTAAATTAAGTCTGCAAATAAATTGATAAACAATGTTTATTCTGCCGTAAATACATTGCGTCCGTTTTCTTTCAACATTTGCATTGCTCCCTGCTTTTGCATAATATGTCCTCCCCAGTAATTAAAATCGTAGATCCATGGGTCTTGAAACCAATTCTCAATGTTCATCACAAGATTCAGTTGAGCAGTTTCACTTCGTTTGACAACAAAGGACGCAGGTAGCAAAACATGAAAATGATTATCCACAAATC
This sequence comes from Bacteroidales bacterium, assembly GCA_031273515.1. Lineage (GTDB taxonomy): Bacteria > Bacteroidota > Bacteroidia > Bacteroidales > WCHB1-69 > JAIROC01. The sequence continues at coordinate 2,071 of JAISRU010000065.1, forward strand.
CGATAATAGAGTCGGCATTCAGGTCTGTACCTCGATAAATTTGTCCTTTCCCCAGATGTATATTCAAAGGAGAAAGACTTGCGTTCTGATAAAACCAGCCGTTCAACATCATATAATGATATCCTCCTCCCAGCGCTTGCGACCAGCCCATATTGGCTTCGGGAGGATTTGGAAAACGATACGACTGATTATCAATTTCATTCAATCCAAACGTAAATCCGACCGCATTATATTTTCCTTCCGCAATGTTCTGAAACAAATCCCATGTAAGCGTCTGCGGATAATCCATATCTATATAATGTATGCCCTGATCCTGCGTGAGAACTGTTTTTGACCCGTCTTCCCTGTACAGACTTACGGACGAAATAAAATATTTCAGTTCGTCAATCCGATATTTGTTACCTGCTGCATTCGTATAATAATGGGTATCCGCCAATGTAATGCTGCTGTTATTTACTCTGTTATCGAACGTTATCGTCAAAAAGACATGCTTTGGAGGCGAAGTCCTTTCACAGGCACACAGTAAGAGTATGCCTGCAATCAATGCT
>JAISRU010000070.1 GCA_031273515.1 Bacteroidales bacterium
AGAATTGGTTTGTTGATGAAAAATAATCAGAGGGATAAAAACAGAAATAACTATTTTATTGTTTTCGCATTGGTTTGTATTGGTTTATGTCCGTTGTTTGTGTTCGGACAAAAGTCGAAATACAGCAATGAATTTCTTACTTTAGGCGTCGGAGCTAAAGGATTAGCACTTGCAAATACGCAGGTCGCCATGTCGGAGGATGTTACTTCTGCCTATTGGAACCCCGCAGGATTAGCCAATGCCAAACAGCGTTATCAGTTGTCGTTGATGCACGCCGAATATTTTGCGGGAATAGCCAAATATGATTATGCGTCTTTGTCTTATCGTGTGGATGAAAATCAGGTTGTCGGCGCAAGCATTATTCGTTTCGGCGTTGACAATATTCCCAATACAACCCAGTTGATCGACAAACAAGGAAATGTAAATTACGATCTTATTACTTATTTCACAGCGGCAGACTGGGGCGTATTGCTGTCTTACGGAAGGACTTTTGAACAGGTAAAAGGACTTGCTTTCGGAGCGAATCTCAAAATCATACATCGTGAGATAGGAGACTTTGCAGGAGCTTGGGGATTTGGATTGGATGCAGGTTTGCAATATCGGATCAACAAATGGAAATTCGGAATTGTAGCAAAAGACCTGACCTCTACTTTCAATGCGTGGTATTTCAATTTGTCGGACGAAATGGAAGAGGTTTTCAAGCTTACGGACAATGAAATACCGACAGATGGTCTGGAATATACGCTGCCTCGTTTATTGGTGGGTGCAGGCAGAGATTTCTCATTGGGAAAAGGCTTTTCGCTGATGACAACCATCGACTGTGATATGAGCTTCGACGGCAGACGCAATGAATTGGTGAGCAGTAAAGCTATGAACATCTCTCCTCATGCAGGTATTGAATTTGGCTATAAAAACATTGTTTTTCTGCGTGGAGGCGTTGGCAATTTTCAGAAAGAAAAGAAGATAACATCCTTCGAAGAAGGTTACAAAACAATAACTACCTGTCAGATAAACTTTGGAGTGGGCATTTGTATCAAAGATATTGTTACGATTGATTATGCATACTGCGATATTGGGGACGTGTCGATTGCTCTTTATTCCCATATTTTTTCTTTGAAACTTGCCTTGAATCGTTTTAAGAAAACATAGTTTCGACAGACAGAGGATGATGATGACAAAGGGGATTACGAACGAATACGCTGGATTGCCACATCGCTTCGACCCTCACAATAACGGGTAAATTAAAGTAGACAGAAAAGATAAACAAATAAAGAAATGGAATTGATTTTTGCAAGTAATAACAGACATAAATTAGAAGAAATACAGTCTGCCGCAGGCGAAAGATATAAGATAGTATCTCTGGCGGATATTTCCTGTTATGACGACATACCTGAAGATCAGCCTGATTTGTTGGGAAATGCTTTACAGAAAGCGCACTATGTGTATGAAAAGTACCGCAAAGATTGCTTTTCGGACGATACGGGATTGGAAATAGAAGTTTTGGATGGTCGTCCGGGTGTTTATTCGGCGCGTTATGCAGGCGAACAATGTTCTTTCGAGGACAATATCAACAAGGTATTGAACGAAATGCGGCATCACAGCAATCGAAAAGCCTGTTTTCGGACGGTCATTGCCCTGATATTAAACGGTAAAGAATATACTTTCGAGGGACGGGTCGACGGAACAATTCTGCGCAGCAGGCAAGGAAGCGAAGGATTTGGTTATGACCCTGTTTTTCTGCCTGACGGATATGCCGTTTCCTTTGCAGAGATGACGATGGAAGCAAAAAATGCGGTCAGTCATCGGGCAAAAGCCTTACATAAACTGATAGCTTTTCTCAACACTCAGCATGGATAAAGATATGTACACGGAAAAACCGACAGTATCGGTAATCGGATCGGGAAATGTTGGTTGGCATTTGACAAAACGTCTGTTTGACTGCGGCTATCCTGTTTGCAGCGTATTCAGCCGCGACAGCGATAAGGCTGAATTACTTGCCAAAGAGGTCGGAGCCAAAGCTGTTTGTGATCTTTCGCAGATTATGGTTGGCGACATCTGTCTGATTACGGTTAAAGACAATGCTTATCGGGAAGTGATTGCGGCTCTGCCCAAAAGAAATGCCGTTTATCTGCATACTTCGGGTTCTCTGCCGATGACGATATTGCAGGAACTTTCGCTCCATTATGGCGTACTGTATCCTTTTCAGTCTTTGAGCAGGGAGGTCGCCATTGATTTCAATCATGTCCCCATTTGTACGGAAGCATCTGACGTTCAAGCGGGAAAGACAGTGACAGACTTGGCAAAATCGCTTTCGCCATTGTATTATTCGTTGAATACGGAACAACGTCTTTTTCTGCATTTGTCGGGCGTGTTTGCCTCTAATTTCACGAATGCGATGTATGTGATTGCTCAGCAGATTTTGCAGCAACAGCAGATTGATTTCGACATAGCGCTTCCTCTTATTCGTGAGACTGTCTGTAAAATAAGTAATCTTTCACCGAAAGAGGTGCAAACAGGTCCCGCTGCACGCAACGATACGATTATTATTGATAAACATCTGAATATGCTGCAAAATCCCTCATGGAAAGAATTATACCGACTGATTACACAAATTATCCGAGAACAACAAACTGTTTTAAAATGAAGAATTATAAAGAGAAATTAAAAGATATTACGACTTTCGTCTTTGATTTCGACGGAGTATTGAGTTCGGGAAAAGTAATTGTCCTGCCCGACGGCGACCAGCTTCGCATGACCGATGTAAAAGACGGATATGCCATACATTATGCGCTGAAACGATCGTACAGGATTTGTATTATTTCGGGTGGATATTCCGAAAGCATGCGTTTACGGTATCAGGATTTTTCGGGGATGGACGTCTATTTAAAGGTGTCTGACAAAGTCGGCGTTTTTTCAGAATACATAACTCGACATGATATTAAGGCGGAAGAAGTGTTGTATATGGGGGATGATATTCCTGATTATGAAGTGATGCAGTTGGTCGGACTTAGAACCTGTCCTGCCGACGCAGCGATTGAGATACAGCATATATCTCATTATATATCCCATTGCAAGGGGGGAGAAGGCTGTGTTCGCGACGTCATTGAACAGACCTTGCGTTCGCAAAATCAATGGTTTCAGCAAGACGCCTGCATCTGGTAATTGAAAATTGAGAATTGAAAATGGCGCAAAGCGACGAGGATTGTCTTGAACTCTGATTTATCTGATTAACTGATTAGCATGATTGCCATGCGGAAGATTATTTTTTGCACGCAGATGACACTTAATCTAATTGATAATTGACAATTACTGCTGTTGCGTTAATATTTGACAAAATTTAACATTCAAATAAATTTAGTTGTCCTTTGACATTTTGGGGCTATAGACCAATTACTTGTGAGAAAACACATTTACTTGCATTCA
>JAISRU010000118.1 GCA_031273515.1 Bacteroidales bacterium
TAAAATATTTTGTTTCTTTATTTGTTATTATTTACAGTAATCATTGTATATCTGACAAAAAGGAATGGAAACATACAGTATCATCATTATTTTATTGGCAATAGCTATCGGATTATCGCCTGTAGCGTCGAAGATAAAGTTGCCGTATCCTGTTTTATTATTGGGAGCAGGCATTGGGGTGGGCTTTCTTCCCGAATTTCACAGTATATCTGTCGATCCGAATGTTGTCTTTTTGATATTTCTTCCGCCGATGCTCTACGATGCAGCATACAATATTTCGTTTAAGGATTTCCGTACCAATATACATACGATATCGCTTTTGGCAATATTTCTGATATTCATCACCACGACAGGCATAGCGATAACAGTCCATTATTTAGTGCCGAACATGTCATGGTCGTTGGCGTTTGTAGTGGGGTCTATTCTTTCTCCTCCCGACGCCATTGCTGCTTCGGGAGTTACCAAAGGATTAGGTTTACCGCATCGGACTGCTACCATACTCGAAGGAGAAAGTCTGATAAATGATGCTTCTGCATTGGTAGCTTTTCGTTTTGCGGTAGCGGCGGTGACAGGGAGTTCTTTTGTTTTCTGGAATGCAGGCTTGACGTTTCTGATTACGCTGGGCGGCGGACTTCTAACCGGATTGGCAACATGGTTTGTTTTTGCGCTTATCAAGAAGTTGGTTCGTCGTAATAATGCGGTTATTGTGAGTCTTCATTTGATGCTTCCTTTTGTAACCTATCTTCTGGCGGAAGAATTGCATGTATCGGGCGTCATAGCGGTGGTAACAACAGGATTGATTGTGTCTATGAATAAAAACAGATTTTCGGGACAGATAAATATGCAGGTCAAAGCAATTTGGGATACTGCCATTTTCATTCTTGGCGGATTGATATTTATCCTGATTGGAGTTGAATTTCCACATATATTGAAAGATATTCCATCCGGGTCTGTCAAGTCGCTTATTATTTGTTCTGTTTTGATATTTCTGATTGCATTATTTATTCGGATACTCTTTGTTTTCTGGCACAGATGGAGTATGAAACGACGAATAAACATTATCTCTAAAAAAATATCAGCGACGTCTATCTCTGAAGAAACAAATCGGATTGATAAAAGGATCAATCGATTTAAAGAGGTCAAACCCTTGAGTGTCAAGGAATGCATTGTGATTGGATGGTCGGGAATGCGAGGGATTGTATCGCTTGCCGCCGCTTTGTCTTTGCCATTGGTGATGGACAACGGAAAAGCATTTCCTGAACGAAATACCATTATTTTCCTGTCTGTCGTTACGGTAATCGCCATGCTGACGATACAGGGATTGGGACTACCCATCTTACTGAAATTGCTGAAAATAAATAATATCGATCGCAAGACGTCTTGAGTGGACAAGTAAACAAGTATACAAAAAAAATAACTCTACCGGAAAACAATATTCTCCGCTTTGCGCTTTTGTTCACTTGTTCACTTGTTCACTTGTCCACTGACTGTAAACGGGCAGTTTTTCGCAGGGAAGATAGAGGTTGTCTGTTTTTTTGCAGATAAGTTCCTGTCGACCGTTGAACAGCACAATGTATTTTGCCTGCATGACACTGTTATATGCCGCTATCTGAGACAAAGTATCTTCTGACAATTCCACAGAAGGAGCTTTGCATTCCGCTATCAACAGACATTTTCCTTTCGAGAAGACAACGATATCGTATCGTCGGACAAGATGATTATAGATGATTTGCTTCTCGACCGCAACAGCTATCTTCGGAACATGTAACTGATGAATCAAGTAAAGAAGATAGGTCTGTCGGACAATTTCTTCCGGAGTACAGGCAATATAACGACAACGGACAGGATCGAAAATTTCTTTCTTCCCTTCTGTTATTCGTGTGCGAATGCCGTGCTTATCCAATTTCCAGAAATTTGTTGATAATCGTATCCACAGCAATGCTTTCTGCTTCTGCCCGATAGTTCTTCACAACGCGGTGACGCATAACAGAATGAGCTACTTCCTTTATATTCTCAATATCGGGAGAAACTTTTCCCGATAAAACGGCATGACATTTGGCGGCAATAATCAGATTCTGCGAACAACGGGGACCGGCTCCCCATGCCAGATATTTGTTTGCCCAATCGTGAGCCTCCGTCGTGTTGGGACGGGTTATTGTCGAGAGACGAACAGCATATCGATACACATTATCCGCAACAGGAATCCGCTGTAAGAGTTTCTGATAAAACAAAATCTCCTCCGTATCGATTACCTGTTTTGGTTCGTAGAGATCTCCGCCTATTGTCGATTTGACGATATTCACTTCTTCGTCGAAAGAAGGATAATCCAAATAAATATTAAACATAAACCTGTCGAGCTGAGCTTCGGGCAGAGGATAGGTTCCTTCCTGTTCAATAGGATTTTGCGTTGCCAAAACAAAAAAGGGATTGGGCAACAAATGTGTCGTGCCTGCCATAGAAACACTTCGTTCCTGCATCGCTTCCAACAAAGCCGATTGTGTTTTGGGAGGAGTACGGTTAATTTCATCCGCCAAAACAATATTGGCGAAAACAGGACCTTTCACAAACCGAAACTGTCGATGTTCGTCTAAGATTTCCGTCCCCATAATATCGCTTGGCATAAGGTCGGGCGTAAACTGAATACGATTGTACGATAATCCCAAGGCTTTTGCGATGGTGGTTATCATCAATGTTTTCGCCAGTCCGGGAACTCCGATCAATAAAACATGTCCCTTACTGAAAATAGTAATCAAAATGTTTTTTACAACTTCGTCTTGCCCAACAATAACTTTTGACGTTTCATCCCGCAGTTGGGCATATTTTTCCTGAAATCCTGCAAGCGCTTCTTTTTCCGAATTAAATGTTTTCATTCTATCTATTAAAATTCTATTTCCCATTCTTCCACAAACGAACATGAGCGAAAGTCGGGGTTTATTTTCAAATGTGTGTACTTTATTTTATTTTTAGCCCATTGAATCAGCGTCTTTTGTTTCTTTGATTCAAAGGCGGCATTTCTGATTTTCTCGTAATCATCCGTCAGATTAGCCCGATGTTCAGGTCGTTTGGTTTTCAGACACACAATGCGATACGCCTGATTTCCACTTTCGGTAATCATGGGAATGGTACGTGTATAATCTCCCGCGTTCATATCTTCGACAAGATACAGTAAGGATTTGGATTTATCGTATTGCACCAACTGTGCTTCCTGAAATCCATAAGCGGCAGTGTACGGATTGACAATTTTTCCTCCGCTGGTTTTGTCGGGCATATCGGAAAAGAGGAGAGCCGCCGAATCAAAAGACAATTGCCTTGTCTGTAGAAGCGTGTAGACGCTGTCCAAGAATGATTTGGCTGCCTGCATAGCCTCGGGAGAAGGTTTGGGTTTGATAAGAATATGCGCAACATTGATCCTGTCGCCTCGTCGGTCTAACATGCGGATAATGTGATAGCCTGCTTCAGTTTCCACTACCGAAGACATTTCTCCGGGTTTGAGTGCATAAGCGGCAGTTTCAAATTCGGGAAACAACTCTCCACGACCAGTAAAACCGATTTCGCCTCCTTTCATGGCGCTGCCGGGGTCTTCGGAATACATACGGGCAAACGTACTGAAATTCTCTCCCCGTAAAACCCGATCCCGCATGTTTTCCAAATTCTGTTTAATGCTGATTTTCTCCGCTTCGGAAATCACGGGCGTCTTTACGATCTGAGCCAGTTCATATTCCACAGGAATAACAGGAACGCTGTCCTGAGGAATTGATTTAAAATAGTCTTTCACTTCCTGATTGATAATATTCAGATCGGCAGTGAGTTTTTTTTGCATTTCTTCTGTCAAGTATTCATCCCGCATTTGTTCGCGGGAATCGGCTTTTATTTCCGCAAGACTTTTTCCGTAATACTGTTCTAATTTTTTGACGTCGCCTCCTATTTGCACTATCTGTTCTTTCAGATTATAATCCAGTCGTTCATTCACCTGAGCATCCGTAATCAGGATACTGTCCAATTCTGCCTGATGAATCAAGAGTTTTTGGAAAATAAGCTGTTCTATAATATCGCATCTCAATTGAGTTTCCTCGTCTGCTTCCAATGTCGCCAGACCGGAAGAATATTTAAATCCCTGTACGGCATATTCCAGATCGGAACGGGTAATAATACGACTTCCCACTGTAGCAATTATTTCATCAATAACATTTTTAGCGCCCTGAGCCATACAACCCACCTGAAGAATAAACAATACAACGATTATACTCTGTTTTCTCATATTATAATTTGATTTTGCTCCTTTTTCTACCTTTATATTTTTGAATGATAAGTCTCTTTTATCCAATAATTTATTATTTCTGTTGAAACAATCCGGCATCTGTCTGCCGCATAAAACCGAAACTTAAACGGCTAAATAATTAAATTATTATCGGACGTTCATCTTTTGTCTTGAACTGTGATTATTAGTGGACAAGCGTAAATAATTGAAAATTGAAAATGACCATTCGGACGATTATTGTATTCCCTTTTGTCCTTCCCCGCCTTCCGCTTTTGTATTGAACTCTGATTTATGTGATTTACCTGATGGACTATGATTTTTTATTGTTATGAATCCCCTATGGGGATTTGTTTCTGTGGTGTTCATGCGTTTCTATTGATATGAATGTCCTACGGACATTTGAATTTCCCCGTTAGGGGATACATATCAATAGAAAATGCGATACCTTGGATAACCATATTGTCCGTAGGACATTCAGCTAAGACGAACTCTCCAAAGGAAAACACATCCCACGTCATCCCTCTTTTCCCTGTCGCTCCGGCATGGTGGGGATTATCAATAACGTGTAAATAAAGAAAATGGAAAATATAACCCGATGAAACATATCAGAAATAATCAATGGAATAAAATATAAACCAAACAGTAACGTTTCATAAAAGTTATTTCAAAATTAGAATGTGAAATATGGCAAGAGAAATTAAATTTAGTTTATTGTATCGTGATATGTGGCAGTCGTCGGGGA
>JAISRU010000126.1 GCA_031273515.1 Bacteroidales bacterium
TCCCAGTTAAAATCGTCGGTATTCGGCGTTATTTTGGGATGAAGATGGATACTGCTTCTTTTGGGTTGTTCCGGTTCGACGTCTGTTGCTGTTTCCGGAGTTTCTTTGGTAGATTCTTCCGCAATCGGAGTAACTTCGTCAACGTCTGATACTGTTTCCGGAGTTTCTTTGGTAGATTCTTCCGCAATCGGAGTAATTTCATCGACATCTGTTACTGTTTCCGGAGTTTCTTCAGGTCGAATTTCTTCTGTTTGTGTAGTATTTTCTTCTGTAGTTTGAGTTTGTTGAGTCTCTCCTTTATCAGGAATTTCATCAGAAAAGTTCACTTCTTCTGTCATTTTCTTGTATTGTGCGAATCCGCACATTCATTTTTAATAATTAATAATTAGAGGTTTCCTACTTAAAACCGCTCCAAAGAGCCTCTTTTGGAACGGACTGCAAAGATACAACTTTTTCTTTTATAAATGTGTCTAACAACGATTTTTTTTCCCTCACCCCTGCCCCTCTCCATTTTGGAGAGATAGGAGCGCCGTCATTGCGGTCATTTCGACAGGCTCAATGACCGCGTGGCTACCGGCAGTTGATCTTGTCGAAACTACCGTACCCGTCATTGAGAGTCTTTTTTCTACTTCCGAAGTTCAAACTTGGACTTTCGAGGTTTAGTGTACCCCTTTTCTCAGGACAAAGACTGATTGATTTCCGAAGCCTGCTTCAGTATTTCATTGTATTCTTTGGGACTAATATCTCCAAAGAAATAATGGATGGGATTGACTTTCTCTCCGTTTTTAATCACTTCGTAATGCAGGTGAACGCCTACCGCTAATCCGCTGCTACCCATATATCCGATTATTTCGCCCCGTTTTATTTTCTGTCCGGGGCGAACAATCTTTTTGGACAAATGAGCATACAAGGTCTGGTATCCTCTTCCGTGATTGAGCACCACCATGATCCCGTAACCCGAATATCCTTCCATGTCCGATGCGACAACGCCGTCGGCGGTAGCGTATATCGGTGTTCCGTTTTTTCCGATGATGTCTATCCCCGTATGACGACGCAGTATTTTATATACAGGGTGATACCGCATCCCAAATCCCGATACTACGGTTGGATTTCTTACGGGAGAAATGGCAGGAATTGCATTTTTGATTTCTTCCTTTTCCCTTGCTATTTCCCACAACTGCTGATAAGACACAAGTTGTTTTTGCATTCGTTGCGTCAGGATGCCCGTCTTTAAACCTAATCGTTTGAGAGCTTCCGACTGACTTTCCGATGCAAGATGAATATATTGATTGTCCAAGTCTTTCAGATACAGATTTCGGTCTGTCGGTTCGGCGTCGAGGATGGCGCGGTAAACGTTATTGTCTTTATCTTCCATTTCCTGCAATACGTCCGAAAGTAAATCGACCCGTTTCTCCAATGTAGAAAGCGTCTGATGACAGGCTTGCAGTTCCCGTTTCAGTCGTTTTTCTTTGGGCGATTCAAAAAACAATGTCCATATAACCAAAACAATTACGGCAAAAGCGATCGCAGTAGCCCCGTACGACAATATGGTCTTTATTATCTGTAGAGGGGTCGTTTTTGCTTTTTCAAAAGATAATGATTTATGGTTGAATCTGTATTTCACTGTTTATAAAATTAATATTCCAAATCGTACAATTGTATTTTCCATATTACAAAACCCGTATTCGTTGTCCTTCACGAATAAAATCCGAGCGTAATTTATTCAGTTTTTTCAAATTATTCACATTTGTCCTGTACTTTTTCGCTATACCGGAAAGCGTATCTCCCGAACGAATCTTGTAATAAACCGCTCCCGAAGAAGATGAAGACGACGCAACAGACGAAGCCGACGAAGATGAACGCTGATAATTAAACGTTTCTTTTGTAATCATGAGGGTATCGGAAATAAGTTTTCCTTTTTCAAAGTCGATCATGTATTCGGGATTGAATGCCGTGCCTTTATACCTTGTTTCAAAATGCAGGTGAGGACCTGTCGAACGTCCCGTACTTCCTACCAAGGCGATTAATTCTCCCGCCTTCACTTCCTGATTCGGTTCTGCCACTATTTTAGAACAATGCGCATAAAACGTTTCCAGACCGTTATAATGTCGGACAATAACCACATTGCCGTAAGTACGGCTTCTTTTGGCGATGCGTACAATGCCGTCAAAAACGCAAAAGATACTGTCGCCCATTGCATTTTTTGTATCGACGCCGTAATGATACCTGTATCTTCTCCACCCGAAACGGGACAGAATCGGATTGAAATGCGGCAAGGTATATTCTTTTCCCATTTCTGTCAGAGGCAAATAAATGGTATCGGTCATGGTATTGAAATCGGTCTTGGGAATATGGATAGAAACTGAATCCCAATTCTCGAAAATAGTTTCCAGCATTTCGCTTGTCAGGTGAGATGCGTAATAATCATCGATATAATCCAAATTTTCGTCCTCGTCCATTTCTTCTTCGCTTGCAGTATCGGCGTCTTCATTGAGAAAAAACATTGCCGCCAGATCGTTAAAATAATAAGGATAATTCGTATAAAAAAACGAACTGTCGTGATAACTTTCTACGATAGTCGGTTCAAATTCTTCGGGTATTTCTTTCCTGCTTGCCGAGATTTTCGCCGCCAGAATTTCCTGTTCTTCGATTATTTTTTCACAAAGATGCTTGTGGACAACCGCATAAGGTCGCATTAGTTGACTAAACAGAAGTCCTTCCATTACTCTATCGTAATAAGGTATTGCTTCTCTGTATCTACCCAACTCGTTACAGATTTGAGCAATGATAAAACAAATACGGACATTCAGTTTTCGCGATACGGGAAGATGTTCCAACTTGAATAAATGATCGAGCGCTTTTTCAAATTCATACGTCCGAATATAATAATCTGCCGCCGTGATTTCGTAAGAAACAGTCTGTTGCGTATAAGTTGTATCCAAGAGCGCATCCATTGCCGACAATAAAAAATCGGTTGTATCGTAGGCTTGCATGCATAGCGAAGTATGCGCCTGCCAAAGATACGCATTCATTGTATCGAACGTTATTTTGGAATACGAAATCGCCGTATCGAAGGTCTGGTATGCCGACATGTATTTTTGCTGATATAACAAAGCAATTCCTTTCAGGGTATATATTTCCGAAAGATTTTCACAGGCATTTTCTCCTTTTGCCTTTGCCTGTTCGATGACACGGTCTGAATTTGATACAATATCAGCAAGCATAGCGGCATCTTTTGTCCGTTCATCGAAACGGATATTGTAATTGTAGACGGATAAAATATGGAGATAATTATCCGATTTATTGTTGTTGTTTGTTTTGTGGATCAGTTTGCGTAGAGATTGATACTCCGCAGCGAAAGAGAAACAGGTATCTGTTTTTTTCCTTGTCTGGGGGATACGTTGATTGTTTGCATTCATTTTCATGAAAGCGCATACAACTAAACCGATTATAATAAATATAACTTTTCGCAACATTTCCAAAATTAATCAATATGTTTCATCACATTTTTTTTTACCATTAGAATAACAAAAAAACAAAAAAAAAATTGTGTGTGGAGCGTATTTCATTTGTTTGTATTTTATATTTATTAGTGGACGAGTGAACAAGTGAACAGGAGCGCAAAGCGATGCAAATAACCACCCCAGCCTTCGGACAGCCCTCCGCAGGAGGGAAATTTTTCCGCCGTCATTGCGATGAGCGTTAGCGAAGACGCAATCCAGAATTTGTAGACGTCCAAATTGTGTGTCTAAATTTATCTTTTGTCATGGGGACTACTGCCTTTCGACTGTTCCGTTAACTTTCAACCTGATAACCTCCACACTTTCCAAGCCGTCATCATCTACAACCTTCACGGCAACGGTATGAAGTCCCGCTTTGAATTTGGCGGTTT
>JAISRU010000128.1 GCA_031273515.1 Bacteroidales bacterium
TTTTTATTACTATCGACATCTTTATATTATGTTCTGATGAAAAAAATAACGCTTGTCGAGCAGGTTTATTTTCCGATTTGCGATTTATTAGTGGACAAGTGAACAAGAAAATCATAGTCCATCAGATAAATCACAGTTCAAGACAAAAGCGTCCGTATGGCATGACTGAAAAAGGCTGTTCAAAAAACGCTTTATCTTTCGAGTAGTCGAAAGAGCGGATTCTTGAACAGCCTTAATAAGAGAATAGTCCGACTGGCATGTAAAACGTCAACAGTCGTTTACATTCTGATTTTCTTCCAATCTTCTTTCATTCGGGTTAAATCCCTGATCCAGTCCTCGATGTCATGTTCGTGTTCGAGTTCATCTTCGAGAATTGCTACTGCCATTTGATACGTGGCATGATCTTTACCTACCGTATAGTTTGCAATTTCTTCGTAACGTTTAATGGCACAGCGTTCACCCCGTAAATTTTGTTCTAAAATAACTTCAACATACGGATCTGTCGGAGCTTCGTATTTGCAACGTGCAAATTTCGTCCAGTCAACAGGATTAACTACCGGCATTCCGTCTAATTGAATAATCCTGTCCACCACCAAAACGGCATGAGCAAGTTCTTCATTTGCATGGATAAGCAATTCAGGTTCAATTTCACTTCTCATAGGACCTTCCATTAAACGCGCCCCTATCCAATACTGATAATATGCCAGCCATTCTTCCGACAACGCGGCATTAAGCATTTCTAAAAGTTGCTTCACTTCTACTGATGCGATTTCTACAGCTTCTTTTCCCATCTTTTCTTATTTTTTATTTATAAACAATTATACTGTATATATGTTGTTGTCCCGACAAGGGAATATACATTGCTGCAAAGGTAAACTATTTTCTAACAAAAAAAACTGTTTTATTCATATAACTTACAATAAAAAACACAAATCACTGATTGTCTGTAATGAATAGACAAAGAAAATAGATGTAGTCAACCTCATTGCGAGACCACTCCCTGCCGTGTCGTCAGGGAAAAAAGAAGGATGACGTGGGATGGATTTTCCTTTGGAGAGGTCGTCGCAGGTGAATGTCCTACGGACAATATGATTTTGGGGAGGCATCGCATTTTCTATTGATATGTATCCCCTGACGGGGAAAAGTCAAATGTCCGTAGGACATTCATATCAATAGAAACGCATGAACACCACAGAAACAAATCCCCGTAGGAGATTCATAACTCTTGCGTAAGCCTAATTTTCAATTTTCAATTTTCAATTCTCAATTATTTACCATTGAGAAGCGAGTCCTCCTGTGCTTGTTTCTTTGTAGAGAGAGGGAAGATTGTGTCCTGTTTCGTTCATGGCGGCGACTACTTTATCGAAAGAGATACGGTGTTGTCCGTCGGTGAAGGTGGCGTAGATGTTTGTGTCTAAGGCACGTGCGGCAGCGAAAGCATTTCGTTCGATACAGGGAATCTGTACTAATCCACAGACGGGGTCGCAGGTAAGTCCGAGGTGATGTTCGAGACCCATTTCGGCGGCATATTCAATTTGCGACGGACTTCCTCCGAAGAGTTGGTTCGCCGCCGCTGCTGCCATAGCGCAGGCAACGCCGATCTCCCCCTGACAACCAACTTCCGCTCCTGAGATAGAAGCATTTTTCTTCACCACATTGCCAATCAGACCTGCTGTCGCAAGCGCTTTCAAGATGCGTTGCTGACTGAAAGCGTGTCCTTTGTTCAGGTGATATAAAACAGAAGCAAGTACGCCTGCCGAACCGCAAGTCGGCGCTGTAACTATTTTTCCTCCTGCGGCGTTTTCTTCGGCACAGGCTAAAGCGTAAGCAAAGACAAGTCCGCGTGTGCGCAGATTATCGGTATAGCCCGTCGCTTTTATATAATATTCCGTAGCTTTGCGACGGACGCCTAAATCGCCGGGCAAGACGCCTTCTGTTTCCAGACCTCTGTCTATCGCCGACTTCATTGTTATCCAGACTTCTTGCAGATAGTCCCAGATGTCGGCGCTTTCCATTTGTTGGACGTATTCCCAATAAGTTTTCCCTGTAGTTTTGCACCATCTCAAAATTTCCGACAGCGTATTCATCGCATAGATTTGCGGTTTTCCAGCCGGTTTTTGGTTTTCGTTAGCCAAAGCTCCTCCGCCGACGCTGAAGATAGTCCATTCTCCGATGATATTACCTTGATCATTCAACGCTTCGTATTTCATTCCATTGGGATGAAAAGGAAGTACGGTTTCAGGCAGCCAGATAAATTCGACAGGAGCAACTATTTCTAACGACGTCTTAATAGCGGCATCGGTCAGGTGTCCTTTTCCTGTTGCCGCCAGACTGCCATAAAGAGTAACCCTGTATTTTCCGACGTCTGGATATTTTTCAGCAAACAAAGCCGCCGCCTTTTTGGGTCCCATGGTATGACTGCTCGAAGGACCATTTCCTATCCGAAATATCTCTTTAATTGATTCCATAAAATTTCTTTCTGTTTTTTCGTTTCAATGCTACAAAAGTACAAAATTTAATTGAGAATTGAAAATTGAGAATTGCCATTCGGAGGCAAACAACGCTCCCGTCATTGTAAGGCATGAAGCGATGTGTAAATAACAATAGCTATTTTTCTACTGCCTTTCGACTGTTCCGTTAACTTTCAACCTGATAACCTCCACACTTTCCAAGCCGTCATCATCTACAACCTTCACGGCAACGGTATGAAGTCCCGCTTTGAATTTGGCGGTTT
>JAISRU010000154.1 GCA_031273515.1 Bacteroidales bacterium
TTCAGCACCCTGTACGATTGAGAGGTATCCTGCAGAATATATTCGTCGGCGGCTGTTTTTTGATAGCTATCTTCAAATTTCTTATCGGAAAACGAATTGTCGTTGAGATAGCGTTTGTCGATTGCCCATAAATCGATGGTAATCAGAGCAAGCATTCCGACGGAAAGCACGATTGCGCCTGTTTTTTTGTTTTTTGTTCTCAGGAAGAAGAAAATCAGTGCAGCTGATAATCCTATCAGTAAAAATGAACGGAAAGCGTCGGACGAAGCCAGCGATTTCCGACTGGCAAGCAACGCATCAAACAACTGAGCGGGCCATTCGACTTTGTACCGCAAATCAGGATACGCTTCTGCCAGAGCAGGCGTAAGCGTTTTGGCGGTTACTTCTGTATTGGCGGGAAGAACGCTGAAGTCTAAGAACATGCTCGGCATAATCCAAATCAGCAGACAAATCCCTCCGACAATAGAAAAAGAATAGATAAGCGATTTCTTCAGGTATTGGGCATTCAGTTTTTCTTCTATAATACATTTCAAGCCCCAGATACCGATAAAAGGAAACGTCAATCCGGGAATTACCAACGCCATGGAAGGAACTCGAAATTTGTTGTACATGGGCAAATGATAAAACAAAAACTCGTTGAGCAGATTGAAATTCCTCCCCAAAGACATCAGAATAAACAGTAGAGAAGCTCCTGCTATCCACCATTTAATTGGATTTTTAATGACAAACATACCTAACACAAACAAAAAACAGACAATAGCTCCGTAATAAACAGGTCCGGAAGTAAAAGGCTGCGTTCCCCAATAGGTAGGCGCTTGAACTGTTCTTCCTACATTACCTCCAAGCGATTGATATGTTTTGTAAAATTCGGACTGGTCATCCAACGTTTCCCCTGAAGCCCCTCCGTAAGCATTGGGGATGAGCAATGTAAGCAATTCTCCCTGACCGTAGCTCCAGCGGAAAGCATAGTCGATATCTAATCCTGAAGATATTTTACCTTTTTCTTCTCCGGTAGCGGTGGAAGTTAATTCCGAAGCGCCTCTCAGACTTTCCTGTCCTACCTCATAGTTGGAATACAAAGATCCCAAAACAGGCAGTATCGCAATCACGACCGACAATATGGACAGTCCTATTATCTTTGCCAAAACCAAATATTCTTTTTCCCACAGTTTATTAACCGACAAACCAATAAAAAACAACAGGGAAAAAAGAGCCAGATAATAGGTTATCTGCAAATGACTGTTAGCTACGGAAAACCCGACGCCAAGTGTAAGCAAAATCATTCCCCAGAGCCATTTTTTTCTAAACAGGACAATCATACCTGCTATTGTCAGCGGCATATAGGCAATAACATACATTTTGGTAATGTGTCCTGCCATGATAATGATAAGGTTATAGGAAGCCAGCGCAAAAGCAATAGCGCCGGCAATGGCTAACCAGCGTTTCACCCCGACGACGCACATTAAAATATAGAAGCAGATAAGAGCCGTCAGTATCATTGATCCTCCCAGATAATCGAGCGATTTAAAAGGTTCTTCGATATAACCTAAATAATTGAGCGGATTACCATATACATAAATATGATAGGCAGGCATCCCCGAAAACATAGACCCTGTCCATGCCGATTTACCGTCTTCTTTTTCATAATAATCCTTTAATTCTTTTGCCATGCCTGTCCCTTTCTCCATATCGCCCTGTTGGATAACCTTGTTGTCGAAAATGCTTGGCGCAAAGTAGATACATGTAAGTATCAGGAATATAGCTATTGCTATAAGATGATGAAAATGCTTTGTTATATAATTCATATTATGCTATTATAAGTATTACGTAAAAAAATGCAAATATACAATTTAAATTCTTTTCTTTATCCATTTTGCCGTATAAAATCGCAGAGCAAACCATATATGTCTGATTAGAACAGGGATTTTGCCGTAAAATCGGCACATAATTCGGTAGCGTTCTTTCAGAGATGCTTTCCGATTGGCAGTGCTTAGTCCTGCTTCGAGAAACTTCGACAATATCAGATTCGTATTAAAAACAGCGTCTGTATTTGCTTTTTTCAGACAACGAAGACACCAGTCGTAGTCGGCAGTATAGTTGTATTGCAGATCATAGTTTTCTGCAATCGACCGCTTCACAATAAACGACTGATGGCAAACCAACATTCCCCATTTGAAATGCTGCCAGTTCAATTGTTTCGGCGCATGCAAACGACGCATTCCCAGACTGTCCCCATGCGCATTGATAATTTCGGTTTCTCCATAGACAATATCGGGCAATTGTTCTTTGCTCAATTTTTCGACTATCTTTTGGACGGTATCTTTGTCGTAAATCGAATCTCCTGCATTGATAAACCAGACATAATTGCCGGTAGCCAGATGAAGTCCTTTGTTCATTGCGTCGTAAAGCCCCTTGTCCGGTTCGCTGATACAGCGGGCGATATGCGGTTCGTATTTCTTTATTATATCCAAAGTCGCATCTGTGGACGCCCCATCTACAATAATGTATTCGATGCCGGAATACGATTGAGAAATAATGCTTTGAATAGTCTGTTCGATCCACCGTTCCGCATTATAGGTAACAGTAATGATGGACAATGTTAATGAATCCATAGCGTCTGTATTTTTCCTTTTATTGTTTCACTCGTTCTATAACAATTAATATTCCATTTTATTATGCTTATTTGTCTTGAACTGTGATTTATATTTCGGTTACGCTCAATAACCATCTGATTAACTGATTGACATGATTTTCTTGTTCGCTTCCCATTATCTGAATCAGAATTAAACCGTAACTTTCCCTTATTTTTACGTAAGAGGTAAAAAAATGCATATAGACATTGTTATATGGATTTTTTTGTGTACCTTTGCAGTTACGTATATACGTAATATCATCAAATATTTTAAATCATGGACAAGGAAATATCTAAGCATCCAGAATGGGCATTG
>JAISRU010000021.1 GCA_031273515.1 Bacteroidales bacterium
TCCTAAAGAACGATGAGCAGCGAGGGCAAAGACACCGCAGAGGAAGTAACGGCATCATCGAGTGGGGCGTAATATTTACCACTGACAGCAAATTAAAGGAAATGCTTGATACAGCGAAATTTACCAAAGTGTAAGCAATCAGTCAAAAATGGCTGCGCAGCGAATTATTTTTTCTGCGCAGAGAAATTATTTTTCTGCGCAGTCGTTGGAGATTTTCTGCGCAGCGAATTTTTTTTCCTGCGCAGCGAATTTTTTTTCCTGCGCAGCCGTTGGAAACTTATTGCGCAGATAAATTATTTTTCTGCGACGACAATATTTTATTTTTCCCCGCTGTGTCGCAGGTGGCGACAACCGTATTTTATTTTTCGTCGCATTTGAAGCAAGAGAAGAACTCTATCAAGGATTGAAGGAATATTTCGAGTTTTACAATAGGAAAAGACAACGCCAAAGTCTTAGTTATCAATTTATTTTTCATAGCGTCTCAAAAAAGAATTAACCGAATTAACCCATAATCTTCCGAATGGCAATTCTCAATTATTTATACTATCTTTGCGGAAAGTTTTTTAGACGTTTTGACAGTCTATTTTTAATAAATCAATTAAAACGAATTCATGTTTTCTACAGAATATTCCATTTGGTTTTTGCCATTGTGTCTTGTGTTGGGACTCGCTTATGCCGCTATTCTCTATCTGAAATCGGACAGACCCGAATTGCCCGTCTGGGTAAGACGTACCGCCTTCGGATTGCGTACCTTGTCGGTAGCTACGATTGCTTTTTTATTGCTCAATCCTGTTGCTCGACGCGTGGTCAAGGAGGTCGAAAAACCAATTGTACTGGTCGGCATTGACAATTCTTCTTCTCTGACAATCGGACATAAAGCCTCTTTTTATCAGGGACAATTCAAGGAAGACCTCCAAAAACTTTTAGACGATCTCGATCAGGATTATACCGTCGAACCTTATCTTCTCGGAGACAGTCTGCGGGAAGGTTCGGAGGTGAATTTTGAAGATCAACAAACCAATCTGTCGACTTTCTTTGAACAAATCCAAACAGTATATACCCATCGAAATGTGGGAGCGGTCGTCCTGCTCAGCGACGGCGTTTTCAATGCGGGCAATAATCCGTATTACATCGCCGATAAAATCAAACAGCCTGTCTATACTGTTTCGATGGGCGATACGACGATCCATAAAGACGTCCTGATTGCTCAGGTAAATTATAACAAAAGCGTTTTCCGAAATAATCTTTTCCCCATAGAAATCTTGGTGAAAGCAAATAAATTCAACGGTCAGACATTCCGCCTCAATATCCATAAAGATGACCAACTGATTTACGAAAAAGACATATACAGCAATGCTTCCGTCTTTTCGGAATGGGTACGCATGAATTTCGAGGCTTCGGGAACAGGACTGCAACGTTACCGAATAACGCTTTCGGAAGTGGACGGAGAATTGACCAAAGAAAACAATCGAAAAGATATTTTTATTGAAGTTACCGACCAGCGGAAAAAGATCGCTATTGTCTATCATGCTCCGCATCCCGATGTGGCGGCGATTTCCCGTTCGTTGGAAAACAGCGAAATGTATCAGGTGGAAGCCTTCTCTGTCGATAAATTCAACGGCAGATTAGGCGACTATGATGTGATGGTGTTGCATGGTTTGCCTTCGGTGAAAAATCCGGCAAACAGTCTGATTGCAGGTATTCGACAGATGGGTATTCCCTGTTTTTATGTGCTTGCCGGACAGATTAATTATGCTCAGTTCAATCAATTGGAAACAGGCGTCAGAGTGTTGATAAATAAGGATATGACCAATGACGCTTTTCCTGTTTACAATCCGAACTATGCCGATTTTACAGCGTCGACCTCTTTGCAGCGACTTTTTCCTGCTTTTCCGCCTGTAAAAACTCCTTTTGGGACTTTCAATAAAGCAGCTTCTGCCTCTATTATGCTGTATCAGAAAATAGGCGCTGTAACAACTGACTATCCGTTGTTTGTGGTCAATCAGGATGCGGAAAACAAAACGGCTGTTTTCTTGGGCGACGGTCTGTGGAGATGGAGACTGTATAATTATATGTCGGAAAATCATCACGAAGAGTTTGATGAACTGATATCCAAACTGTTTCATTTCCTTAGTGTCAAAGCGGACAAGAGTTTCTTTCGCGTTATGGGTAAGAATGTCTATTCCGAAAATGAAAATATACGCTTCGACGCCGAATTGTATAACCCTAACTACGAACTGATTAACGATCCGGAAGTAACAATGACTATCACAGGAAAGGATAAAAAGAATTATGTTTTCGTTTTTTCGCGCAGTTTCAAGACCTATCATTTAGACGCAGGACTCTTTCCCGAAGGAGATTATACTTGGGAAGCCAAAACGACATTCAATAAAGAAAACTATGTCAAAACAGGACGCTTCAGTGTGGAAAAAATCAATTTAGAAACAATCAACCTGATTGCCGATTACCAATTGATGAATAATTTAGCCGCACTCAACAACGGCAGAAATTTTCCCGACGACAGTCTGAGCAGTGTATACAACGCCATCAAAGAAAACAAAGAAATCAAATCGACAGCTCACTACAACAAACATTACACTTCTTTGTTAGACAGTCTGCTGTTATTGTTGTGCATTACGCTGTTGTTGTCCACAGAATGGATACTGCGTAAATGGAGCGGAGCGTATTAAATTGAG
Organism: Bacteroidales bacterium; assembly: GCA_031273515.1. Classification (GTDB taxonomy): domain Bacteria; phylum Bacteroidota; class Bacteroidia; order Bacteroidales; family WCHB1-69; genus JAIROC01. Next base: position 2,697 of record JAISRU010000021.1, read on the forward strand.
AATTGAGAATTGAAAATTGAAAATTGAAAATGAGCCTTCGGACGCAAATAGCAACGCCGTCATTGCAAGTCCACGCCCTGCTGTGTCGTCAGGGGAAAAAGAAGGATGACATGGGATTGCATTGCTGTAATAGTCCTGTCCCGTCAGGGACAATATGTTGGTAGAAGAAATGTAGACCTCTATTATTCGACCTCGAAGAGGTCAAATGTTTATAGAAGAAATGTAGACCTTTGTTGTACGACCCCGGAGGGGGTCGAATTGAAATACACCCACTTGTTTCTATAAACATACGATGTCTTCGACATCAATTCCATCCCTGCGGGATTTTTACGCTTGCGACAATCTGAAATACACTCAACATTCCGTCCCTGACGGGACGGCGGCGGGTGTTTGACATTCCGTTTTCTACCAACATTTTGTCCCTAACGGGACAGGCGTGGGTATTTGCGTCCGAATGGCAATCATGCCAATCAGTTAATCAGACGGATATTGAGCCTGCCGAAATATAAATCAGAGATCAAGACAGAAGCGTCCGCAGGCTCATTTTCAATTTTCAATTCTCAATTTTCAATTAGATTAAGTCCTGATTCAGACAATTTGTCAGTTCAGAGCAAAATTTTCATAGTGATAGAACGAAATTTTCATAGTGATAGAAATAAATTTTCATAGTGATGGAAATAAATTTTCATAGTGATGGAAATTTCGTTCCGTCCTTATGGAAATTTTGCTCCAACCTGATGCATTTTTTTAACTCTTAAAATAAATTTTGATTTTTAATTTTCCATTTATTAATCTTTAAATGCTGTAATTTCTAATTTAGACAAAAAATTGATAATGGATAATTGAATGTGCTATTTTGACACTTTTGTCTTGAACTCTGATTTATTAGTGAACGAATAGACAAGTGAACAAGTGGACAAGGGCGCAAAGCGAAGAATATTATTTCCCGCAGAATACCGCTGAGTTACGCAGAACAAAGCATCCCGTCAAGGATGCTTATACTGTTTCAAATTCGTTCACTTGTCTACTAATAATCATGTCAATTATTTAATCACATCATAGTTCAAGACATTTTCAATTTTCAATTAGATTGTCCAGGTATCTCCGCTGTTGAGCAGTTCGTCCACGTTGCGGATTTTGGAAGTTCGTTGAGCTTCATGTATCTGATCTTCGAGCAACTGATCGTAAGTAGGAGCTGTCGCCGAACGTATTACTCCCAAAGCAATAGGATAATCAGGCAAGCTCATTTTGGCTAACATCAGATGTAATCCCGCATCCTGCTGATACATGTCGTGAATTAAGATGTCTTCTTCCCTGACGCCGTTTTCTCCAATCGTAACCACTTCCAGACCCCGTTCGCCTAAAATAATTCCTTTGTCTTTGTTTTTTCCGAACACCATTGGTTCGCCGTCGCGAAGAATCAGTTGTTTGTCGCTTGCCGTATCTTTGTTGGTGATGGAAGCATGAGTTTGGTCGTTGAAGATGATGCAGTTTTGCAGAAATTCAACTACGGAAGTTCCGTTGTGTTTAGCGGCTTCCAACATCACATCTTGCATCAGTCTGAGGTTATTATCCACCACGCGGGCAAAGAATGTTCCCCGTGCGCCCAAGACGAGTTCACCCGGCATAAAGGGTTCTTCGATTGTTCCCTGAGGCGACGTCTTGGTTTTACTTCCGAAGGGTGTTGTCGGAGAATATTGTCCTTTTGTCAGACCATAAATCTGATTGTTGAACAACAATATATTCAAATCAATATTGCGACGAATAGCATGAATAAAATGATTTCCTCCGATTGCCATTGAATCTCCGTCGCCCGATATAACCCAGACGCTCAGCTGACCATTTGACACTCTAATACCTGTCGCAATGGGATTTGCTCGTCCGTGTATGCCGTGAAACCCATACGTATTGACATAATACGGGAAACGGGAAGCGCAACCTATACCCGACACCAAACAAAAATTTTCTTTTCGATAACCGATTTTGGGAAATACATTCTCCAAAGCGGCTAAAATAGCGTGCGACCCGCATCCGGGGCACCATTTCACCATTTGATCACTGGCAAAATCCTCTTTCGTTAAGGCTGTTCTCGACCTTTCTATTGTTTCGTAACTCATTTTTTATTTCTCCTCTGTAAGTTGATTGAATTTTTCTGTTAACTCTTCCGTCGTAAATGGAAGTCCCTGTACTTTATTGTATTTCAAATAAGCATAATCGGGATATGTCATGCGTAAATAATCGGCAAACTGTCCGCAGTTCAGTTCGCAGACCACTATCTTTTTGAATTGTTTAAAGATTTCATTCGTATTTTTGGGTAAAGGCATAATGTATTTGAAATGCGCAAGACTTATTTTCTTTCCCTGTTTTTGCAGATTTTTCACAGCAACCAAGGTCTGTCCGTATGTGCCGCCCCAGCTGACAACGAGCAAGTCGCCTTCTTTTTCTCCGATCACTTCCTGTTCGGGAATTTCGTCTGCAACCCGCATTACTTTTTCATGTCTGTATTTCACCATTTTTTCATGATTGAGCGGATCGGTTGATACTTCGCCTTTTCCGTCCGTTTTTTCCAGACCGCCAATTCGGTGTCGAAGTCCTTCCGTACCGGGAAGCGCCCATCGGCGGACTAATTTTTCATCTCTGCGATAAGGAGCAAAATCTGCTTCGTTCGGTTGAGCAACAGGAGGTGTTATCGACGGAAGATCGGCTACTTTAGGAATACGAAACAATTCCGATCCCTGACCAATATAGCCGTCGGACAACAAAATGACAGGACTCATGTGTTCCATCGCCAACTTGGCAGCCATGTATGCTGAAATAAAACAATCTCCGGGGGACGTTGCCGCAAGTACAATACAGGAACATTCTCCGTTTCGTCCGAAGAGCGCCTGATACAAATCAGCCTGTTCCGATTTGGTGGGCATCCCTGTAGACGGACCTGCGCGTTGCACATCGACAATTACGACAGGTAATTCGGTCATTACTGCCAGACCAATCGCTTCCGACTTGAGCGACAAACCCGGTCCCGAAGTGGTTGTTACCGCCAACGAACCTGCAAAAGCGGCTCCTATCGACGAACAAATGCCCGCAATTTCATCTTCGCACTGCATAACCTTTGCATTTAAGGATTTATGTTTTGCCAATTCAACCAGAATATCCGTCGCCGGCGTGATAGGATAAGAACCCAGAAACAAAGGACGCTTTGAACGTTCCGCCGCTGCCAACAATCCCCATGCGGTTGCCGTATTTCCGGCTATATTCCGGTATTTTCCTTTCGGTAAATCAGCGGTAGCCACATGGAAACGGGAATGTATCGCCTCTATCGATTCCGCATAGATATAACCTGCTTTCAAGACTTCCGTATTTGCTTTGGCTATTTCCGGTTTCTTTTTGAATTTGGCATTGATTAATTTGGCAAGGGTTTCAATATCTCTGTCGAAAATAAAAGCGACAATACCCAGCGCAAACATATTTTTTGTTCGTTCAGCCGCTTTCATATCTAATCCGCACTCAGCTCCCACCCGTTTTGCGGAAGAACTGATCGGTGCAGGAATAATATTGTATCCCGATAAACATCCGTCTTCTAAAGGATTGCACACATAGCCCGCTTTTTCAATTGCCTTATCCACAAAAGCGTCCGCATCCACAATGATCGTACTGCCGATGCTTGCCCATTTTAGATTTGCCTTTAATGAAGCCGGATTCATTGCCACCAAGACGTCACATTTATCGCCAATGGTACGAATTTCTTTTCCGATATGCACCTGAAATCCCGATACTCCTGCAACCGTATTATGCGGAGCGCGAATTTCGGCAGGAAAATCAGGAAAAGTAGCCAGATCATTCCCCTTTAATGCCGATGCGTCTGAAAAAAGTGTCCCCGTAAGTTGCATGCCATCTCCCGAATCGCCTACAAATTTGACCGCAACACTTTCTTTTTCAATAATTTTGAATTTGTTATTTGTCATAACCCTGTATCTATCTGTTTGTAATATTAATTTCTATTCTCTATTTTGCAAAAGTATAGTTTTTCTTTCAAAGTACGTCGTTTTTTTTTACTATTTTATTCACCGTATCAAATCCCAAAACACAATTGTATTTTACTGCCAAATAATACATTACATTTATCATGCCGACAGATATAAACAATAACCTGCTCACAATTGACCTAACTAAACGGGAATATGTTGTTTATATTGCAGCATATATGCGCAATGTTGTATTTTTTTTCTTTTTTCGACTAAATCTTTTTTTATATCTTTGCATAAAATTGAAGACGGAGTATTCCGTATGCCTCATCTTAATCATTTTTGTAACTTATTACTTCATATAAATATAATTGTATCAATGCTAAAGAATTTAAGAAATCGTTTATTTCCCATTACATTCCTGTTAATTACAGGCGTCTGTTTTTTGCTGTTGTCGATCAGTTCGCCGGAAAAATCCCTTACGACAACACAAATCGACAGTGTTTTTGCATCCGGTTATCATTTGTCAAGTCCTCCTCTTCCGAATAAACTGCAGTTTGCAGGCGAAGATGTTCCTGTCGATTATTACGACGTCAGGGAAGCATTAGACAGAGAATTACTGATAAACGTATATTGGCAATCGAACATATTATTATATTGTAAGCGCGCGTATCGTTATTTTCCGGTGATAGAACCCATTTTGAAAGCAGAAGGAATACCCGACGACTTTAAATATCTGGCATTGATTGAAAGCGGATTATTGAATGTCGTATCACCCGCCAAAGCAGCAGGTATCTGGCAGTTTATGAAAGAAACGGGAATAAGTTGCGGTTTGGAAATCAGCGAAGACGTCGACGAGCGTTATCATTTGGAAAAAGCGACTTTTGCCGCCTGTAAATATTTAAAGCAGTCTTACAATCAGCACGGTTCGTGGACTCTGGCGGCAGCGGCATACAATATGGGCGACGGAGGCGTGAAAAGAGTAACAACAGGACAGCAAACAACCTCTTATTGGGATTTGTTGCTCAATGACGAAACAGCGCGTTATGTTTACCGTATTCTGGCAGCGAAGATAATTCTTTCCAATCCCAAAGACTACGGCATTCATTTGCGCATGGAAGATATGTATCAGCCATTGTCGGTAAAATCGATAACGGTAGACACTTCTATTGCCGATCTGGTAAGTTTTGCCCGCAGTTGGAACATATCCTATAAAGAGTTTAAAAGCCTGAATCCATGGTTGCGGACAGATAAACTGACCAATAAACTCAACAAGTCGTATAATCTTGTTGTCGGTCAGCCAAAATACAGAAGCTACCGCAATCAAATCGGAAATTTTTAGTCATGCCATACGGATGAAAATACCCAATGCCGTAATTGTAAATCCCCACCCTGCCGTCGGGTCGTCATGGAAAAAAGGAGGATGACGTAAGATGATTTCTCTTTGGAGAGGTCGTCTTAGGTGAGTGTCCTACGGACAATATGGTTAAGAGAGGTGTCGTGTTTTCTATTGATATGTATCCCCTGACGGGGAAACTCAAATGTCCGTAGGACATTCATATCAATAGAAACGCATGAATACCATAAAAACAAATCCCCGTATGGGATTCATATCAATACAAAAAGAGGAAAAAGCAAACATGTAACTATCTGAAAACAGGACGATTATTTTTTACGTCATTGTAAGTCCCCACCCTGCCGGGTCGTCAGGGAAAAAAGAAGGATGACGTGGGATTGTTTTCAACCTCATTTCCACCTGATTTTCTTAACAGAACCACCACAGTAGCCAATGAGTTACCCTACCCCCCCCAAACCTCATTACCTCATTAAAAATGGTTCTATCGGTATTTGTGTGGAAAAGAGAAAAACGTCGTAAAAATAAAATGCGTGTATAAATTATTGTATGCTACTTTCATCTGTTTATAATTTCTATTTTCTCCTGACTTTGACACTTTCAATCGCTCAATTTTATAACCACATATTAATCAATATT
>JAISRU010000204.1 GCA_031273515.1 Bacteroidales bacterium
ATTTCATGAATGCAAAGATAGAAAAATTTTAATACAAATAACATTTTCTTCAAATATTTTTTTTGCTGTTATAAATCAATACAATAGTCCGTCCAACGACGAGATATTCCAGAGAATTGTCACAAAAGAGGATTGTTTTTAGTCGCTATTTGGAAGACTTTATCCAATTGAGAATTGAGAATTGAGAATTGAAAATTGAAAATTGCGCAAAGCGACGCAAAAATAATTGACAATGGAGAATTACTACGGTTGCGTTAATTTTTAATATTTATCTGTAGCATATTGATATACATTTCATTACAGCCATTTTTTGTTTTTTCGATTTGAATTGAAAGTGTAATTTTGCGCCATAAAAAGCGTAAAATTATGAATGCAGGTAAATATGTTTTCTCACAAGTATTAGATTTCGTGAACAAATATGAGTTTGACAAGTGCGTAAAACGCTACTTTGGCAACTATCGAACACGTGAATTGGACTGTTGGAATCAGTTTGTACAGTTGTTTTTCGGGCAATTAACTTCGCTGAACTCGTTGCGAAACATTTGTTTATGCCTCAAAGCCCACGAAGGCAAACTTTATCATTTAGGTATCAGACAAAACGTGAATGTATCAACACTTTCGAGAGCAAACGAGAAACGTGATTGGCGTATTTTCGCTGATTTTGGAAACATTCTCATAAAACTTGTTCGTCCTCTTTATACTGATAACCCAATTCTAAACATTAATTTGGATAACGAGATTTTTGCACTTGATTCCACGACAATATCGCTAAGTATTAATCTTTTTACATGGGCAGAGGGTAAGTATTCACGCGGTGCAGTTAAGGTTCATACCTTGCTTGACTTGCATGGAAACATACCGACTTTTATTCACATTACTGATGGTAGATATAACGACAGTAACATACTTGACGAAATTACTCCTGTACCAGATGCTATTTACCTGATGGACAAGGCTTATATTGATTTTCTAGCATTGTACCGTATGCATTTAACCGGCGCATTTTTTGTTTCTCGTGCCAAAAATACAATGCGATACGATATTACAGAGCAAAATTACAATATTGATGAAACAACAGGATTGAGAGCCGATAAAACAGTGATACTGAAGGTTGCAAAATCAAAAAAATTGTATCCTGAAAAACTGCGATTAGTGGAATTTTATGATGCTGAAACGGATAATTATCTGGTATTTCTATCCAATAACTTTGAGGTTTCTGCTCTTGATATCGCCAATTTGTATAAGAACAGATGGGAGATAGAAGTGTTTTTCAAATGGATAAAACAGAATTTGACTATTAAAAAACTTTGGGGATATTCCGAAAATGCTGTCAAAATCCATATTTGGATAGCCATCTGTACCTATCTGATTGTCGCTAACATTAAACACGCTCTTAAAAGCACTCTTTCAATTTACGAAATAATGCAAATTCTAAGTATATCTGCATTTGATAAGATTTCAATCAGGGAACTACTTACTGTACAATCTCAAATCAATCAAGATGTAAAAAAACAACTAACTTTATTCGATTGTTAATCTATGTTAAATTTTAACGCAACAGTAGTAATTATCAATTGTTAATTCTCACGGACACTCCCAATGAAATTACTTGTCCGGGGGAAAATGAACGTGTTATCTGTTCCCGTTTCGACGTTGTTCCATTCTCCTGTATCGTGGGGAACTGCTTGAAAACAACTTTCTGATTCAAAATATCTTTCATACCCAGACTCAGTTCGACATGTTTGCCGATTGTCTTGCTGATGGAAAAGTCCAGCATATTGCGAGGCATTTCGTAGGTGTCGGGAATATATTGCGCTGGATCTTGATTGGATTCTCCCAGAACCACAATGCGTTTTCCCGTAATATTGTATTGCAGACAGGCATTCAATCCCCATTCCTCTTTTTGGAAAAACAAAGCCGCATTGACCAAAAAAGGCGATTGTCCTTGCATAGCCCTGTCTTGTGCCGGTTCATCTTCATCGAAATGAATTTTACTGTTGATAAAGGCGGCATTGGCAACAAGCGAAAAATCTTTCAATCCCATGAACTGCAAATTGACCTTGACCTCAACCTCAATTCCCGCATTGCGAGCGCTTTTGGCATTGTCGAACGAATACTGTAATTGTCCGCCGGTATAAAAGTAGGTGATTTCAATCGGATTCTTGAAGAACTTATAAAACAAACCTAATGAAATGGTTTCGGTGGAAGATGGGTAATATTCGTAACGAAGATCGAAATTCTGAATGTAGGCATTCTTCAGATTGGGATTTCCTTCAAAATTGGCAAAGAGATCAAAATCATAATAAACATAAGGCGCTAATTCCCGAAACTCAGGACGATTGATGCTCCGACCGTAACAGGCACGCAAAAGATGCTGTCGATTGATATTGTAGATCAGATTTGCAGAAGGATAAAAATCGTCCTGCAACTCGTGAATTTTTACCGGTCTCATCCCGTCAGACTCATATCCGTTCAGTGTGAAAATATTGTTTTCGTAACGCAGTCCGATGTATGTTTCCCATTTTTTGGCAAAGGGTATCTTCACGGATATATACGCCGAAGGTAAAAACTGCAGAATATCATACGAATCGGATTTGTTCGTCTTTTCCGATAGACTTGTTCCCCCCGAATACAGATATTGTTCGGAAACGATCTCGTAATACGGTAAATACGGATAGTCAGGATCCTTTTTGTTGTTTCCGTAAGTATAAGTAAAGTTTCGGGCGGCAAAATCTCTGCTTCGGTATTCCAAAGAAAGTCCGGAAGATATAGTCGGTTTGAAACGCTCAAAGTTCGGATTTACTTCGTAATTTGTGTTCAGAAAAACAATATGCTCGCGAAGATTTTGAAAGTTTCGTTTAATATCATTTCCGTCGGTATAATATTGTCCGTAATACGGATTGCCGATGCTGTTGTTCTTTCGGGAAACAATTATTTTTCGGTCAGGCTCCTGTTTCGACGCAAAAGAATAACATACTCCCCATGTCAGCTGCTGGGTGTTTTTACGAAAATGATGTTCTCCGTTCAATTGTCCCGAATAGGTTGTCCGACTTGAATAATACAATTCTCTTTCCATCACTTCGTATTCATTTCCGTAATCCATTCCGCTGCGCAGCGTAGTCCGTTTCCTGCCCGACTGATTGAAAAAATTACACCATTCCATTTTATCGCCATTCCTAAAGAGCAAAACCCAATTGTGCAAAGCGCTTAACCGACTTTCTGTGTTATAAACCGTGTCATTGTACTGTTTGCTGAAAACGCTGTGGTCTTCCTTAGCGCTGTAAATTCCATAGCGGGCATTGAACATGTCGTACATCTGGTGACTGTTACTGTAATTCAAGGCTGTAAAATTACCGACGCTTACTCTTTTTGCATGAATGCGGGTACTCAATACGGTCGAAAAACGATGTTCGGGCAGAGGCGTCTTTTCGGACAGTTCCCAATTTTGATTTAGCATTTGGGTGTAGTCGGATCTCTTTGCTGGAGCATAATCGTTGTATTTCAGCGGGAAATTGGAAGGCAGTTTGCGTGTTCCGTTATCAAAGCCGAGCCAATCGGTTGAACTTCCTTTATAAGTATGTTGTCTGCGGGAAATGTTTCCGAGATTGTATCCGGGTGCATAACTGAATGAAAATTCATTGTTCTCAAGTCGATTTTTTGTGAGGATTTTAATAAATCCGCCGGAGAAGTCCGCCGGAGTATTTGCCATAGGCGATTTCATGATCAGCATATTTTCAATCTGAGAACCGGGCAATACGTCGAAAGCAAAAGCGCGTATGTCGGTTTCGGAACTCGGCGTGGGAGCATTGTTTAAATAGACATTGTTGTATCGTTGAGATAATCCCCGTACATTGACAAATCGACTTTCGGTAACGACAACGCCGGGTATCCGACGGATAACTTCTGCCGCATTTCTGTCTTGGGTTTTTGAAATCTGCTGGGCGGAAATACCATTGGCAACGCTGCCCGAACTTTTCACACTGCTGATTACCGATGCATCCGTATTTTTTAAAGCAAGTCCGGCAATAGTAACTCCTTCAAGTTCCAATGTTTCCAAAGCTGCGTTCAGTTGCGTTGTTTTTCCTTTTTGTATTCTCACTTTTTGAAATCCAAGCGGAGCAAACGATATATACGAAAAACTTATATCGTAAGACCCTTCCGACAATGAAAGTTCATATTCTCCATCTTCGTTAGCAACTGTCCCCATGGTAGAGCCTGCAATTCTTACGGATGCGCCTGCCAGAGGTTCATTGGTTTCTTTGTCTGTAATTTTCCCTTTCAGGACGCCTTTTTGGGCAAAGAGTGCTGTTGTACAAATCAACAAGAGAATAAACACGCTTGTTTTTTTCATCATAAAGAATAACTGTTGTTTAACATTTGAAATTAAAAAATAATTGGTTTTCTGCAAACAGGGCAGTCTGCGGAAAACCAATCATTGTTGTTTTGTTGTTTACCACTTGTAGGTAGCGTTTTGAGGGTCGAAATTAGCCCATCCCGACGTCCAGTCTTCTGTTCCGAAAGCGCCGATATAATTCACAGATCTGTCAAAGAAAGCATCCTGAAGCGGGGCGTCGGAGAAAAGATTGCTCTTTCCTGCCAAAGGACTTCCCGACTGCAAAGTAAACTTCGGATTGTGTAAATTGAACGGGTCTTGGATTTTAAGTTCGCTGTTTTGCGCATATACGCTGTTTGATCCCGACTGACGATTGAAATAAGTACTGTCAAATGCGGCATGATAATTTTTCAGCATACCTGAGAGGATACAATTTTTGACCATCAGTTCGCCGTTAGTTGCGTGAGTTTGGGCGTCGCCTGCTGCTCCGTCGACATACAATCCTTCTGGCCATCCTGCAAAGACAGAATTGTACACATTGAGTTTCGTGCTTCTTCTCAGGTGCATGGAAGCCTGAAAGGTACCGTTACCGCCTGTCGGCGTGGTGATGTTGGACGTGGTCGAGTAAGGTCCAAACATGCTGGCATTGGAAAAGACAGGTTTTGTGTAGGGTTGATTGGAAGAACCTCCTGCGTCGTTGTCCGATTCAAATCCGTTCGATTTGGATTTGTCTGCCACATTGGGGTCGCGCAGTCCGAGCACGAACTGTAATTTTCCGGAGAAGCCGTTATCGGTGTCGAATTCGTCGTCCCAACCGCGGAATGCGATGAGGTGTTTACAGTTTACTGTTCCTCCGAACCATTCGTAAGAGTCGTCGCCGCAGTAAGACACCTGTACATAATCGATGGTTGTTCCCCGTCCGACTCCGCCAAAGGTAATCCCGTTGATTTCGTTGTCTGTTGCGTACTCGATACCGGCAAATTCAACGCGGACATACTTCAACACGCCCGAATTGTCGTCGTTATTGATCGTAAATCCTGCTCCTTTTCCGTATTTTGTACGGGGACCTCCTTCGATAGTCATTTGCGAAGGCGGATTAACATCTGCTTTTCCACAGATGATAATACCACCCCAGTCGCCGTAATCCCGTTGTCCTGCCGCCTGATTGGACGTAAAGATAATCGGATTGGTTTTCGTTCCCTCTGCCATGATTTTTCCACCCGGTTCGATGATTAAAGTCGCTTTTGTGTTTTTGTCGCCTTTAATAACCGTACCTGCTTCGATCGTCAGAGTTGCTCCGTCTACCACATAGACAAATCCTTTCAACAATATTTTGTTGGTCGATTTCCATGTTGTATTCCCTGTGATGTCCCCTTCTACCGTAGTTACCGACGCATCAATGGGCGGTGTTTCAGGTTCAGGTTCAGGTTTTGTTTCTTCACAGGCGCTCGCCATTAGTAATACAACACATGATGCATAGACAAAGAATAAATTCTTTCTGTTCATTTTGGTTTCTTTTTGTTTCTTGAAAAATTTACTGTTCATAAAATGTTTTTTAGATTAAACGTTAAAATTATTTTCTGCAAAGGAACAAGAAACAGGTTACGAAATCATGGAGATAAAATGAATATTTCATGTAGTTTCTGTAACA
>JAISRU010000210.1 GCA_031273515.1 Bacteroidales bacterium
GCGTCCGGTTTGCAGTATCAGGTAATAAAGGAAGGAAAAGGCAAAAAACCAATAGCTTCCGACAAGGTCAAAGTTCATTATGTAGGCACACTCTTCAACGGAACAAAATTCGATTCGTCAAGAGATAGAGGTGAACCTATCGTGTTTGGACTTTCGCAGGTTATCCCCGGTTGGACAGAAGGTCTGCAACTCATGACGGAAGGAAGTACCTATAAATTCTGGATACCTGCCGAATTAGGTTACGGCAATCGGGCGGTAGGAAATATCCCTTCAGGTTCTTTGCTTATCTTTGAAGTCGAACTGATAGAGGTAAATCCTGCAGAATAGTTGTCCAGTGGACGAGTGAACAAGTGAACGAGTGAACGAGGATTGTTTCCCGCAGAATACCGTAGAATTGTTTTCTCGTCTACTCGTCTACTTGTCTACTTGTCCACTAATAATCATAGTTTCATTTAAATCAAATAAATCAGCGGTTCAGACAAAAGCAGACGAAAATGCGCAGTCAGATGTAAATCGAGTATAATGGTCTTATAGCTCAGTGGAAGAGCGCTACCTTGACATGGTAGAGGTCATTGGTTCGACCCCAATTAAGGCCACCAATAAAGAAAAGAGAACGTCAGAAGTTCCGGCGAACAAAAAAAGAGAAAAAGACGTTTATTTTATGTACCTTTGCAGCATGAAAAACAAAGCGCTGTTTTTTACCGTTACAACAGAACCGTATCGCATTGAAATCTATGTGAAATGAATACATCTGTAATCAATATTCGGACTGCATCGGTTGAAACAGTCTTTCTTGTACATATATTTAATAGGATGAGGAAATTTAGGTTTTATTTTATTCTTGTGGGATTGTTGCTGTCGGCGGGCAGCGGTTTTTCTCAAACGGGAAGTATAAAGGGAATGGTTTTCGATAAAAGCAATGGAGAACCTATGGGATTTGTAATTGTGTCGCTCAGAGGAACAACATACGGAGCAATTACCGATGATAACGGTATATTTGCAATTGATAAAATCCCTGTGGGAAATTATGACATGCGCATCCTGTATATGGGATACGATTCGTTAGTTGTTCCTGTTACCGTGTCTGGACAATCGTCCGCCGCTCAGAAATATTATCTGACCAAACTGTTTATCGAATTGGAAGGTTTTGAAATCAGGGCGGAAAAAATTATTGCTCAGACAGAAACTCGTGTTTCGGTAACGAATATTACGCCTTTGCAAATTCTGAGAATTCCTTCCATGGGGGGAACTCCCGATTTGGCTCAATATCTGCAAGTATTGCCGGGCGTTGTCTTTACAGGCGATCAGGGCGGACAATTGTACATCCGCGGCGGAACGCCTATTCAGAACAAAGTCCTGCTGGACGGCTTAATCGTTTATAATCCTTTTCATGCTATCGGATTATTTTCTGTTTTCGACACTGATATTCTGAAGAATGCGCAAGTCTATACCGCCGGCTTCGGCGCTGAGTACGGAGGACGGGTCTCTTCTATCATGGATATTAAAACCCGCGACGGAAATAAACGAAAACTGTCGGGAAAAGTGGATTTGAGTACCTTTTCAGGAAAAGCGCTTTTAGAAGGTCCTTTGCTCAAACAAAAAGGAACTAATACCAATAGCGTTTCTTTTATCCTTTCCCTCAAAGGGTCTTATCTGGAACAAACATCGAAATGGTTTTACAAATATGCCAATAAAGACGGACTTCCCTATAACTATCTCGACGGATACGGAAAAATAGCTATCGAAACAAACACGGGAAGTCGGATTAATTTTTTCGGATTTAGCTTTAACGATAAAGTCAGCTATCCTGACATTGCAACCTACAAATGGAATTCGTGGGGAGCAGGTACTTCATTTCTGTTTCTGCCGTCCAATTCCAAGATGATATTGGAAGGAACGGTCGCCATTTCATCGTACAAAATGAATCTGGACGAAGTAATCACGTCCGAACGCAACAGCGCTATCAATACCCTGAACATCGGTATGGATTTTTCGTTCCTGATGAATAAAAATGTGCTGTCTTACGGATTGGAAATATTAGGCACATGGACAGATTACAAATTTACAAGCGCATACGGATATAACGTTCGTCAGTTTAATTTCAATACGGAATTTGGTCTTTATCTGAAAGATAAATGGACAGTGAACAAGTTTTTAATCGAACCCGGACTGCGATTGCAGATATTTGCTTCCCAAAGTTATTTGTCTGCCGAACCTCGACTTGCCGTAAAATACAATATCAACAATAACATCCGACTGAAATTCGCAGGAGGATTGTATGCGCAAAATATAATGAGCGCTACTTCTGATCAGGATGTGGTAAATTTGTTTTATGGTTTTCTCACTGTCCCCGAAAGCGTAACGCAAGATTCTCTCAATGGCAAACTGATTAAAAGCAGTATTCAAAAAGGACAACATGCAGTGTTTGGCATTGAATGGGAACCGGTTAAAACAATGACGATCAATATGGAAGGCTATCTGAAAAATTTCTCTCAGCTGACCAACATCAACAGGTATCAAATATTTGACTGGGAAAAAGAATTTATTCTCGAATCGGGGATTGCCTATGGAGGAGATATTAGCGTCAAATGGGAATATAAAAAAATCTATTTATCAGCTATTTATTCCCTGAACTGGGTAACGCGAAACGACGGAATTATTATCTACCGAACACATTTCGACCGGCGGCATAATGTAAACCTGATAGCGTCTTATTCGTTCGGCAAAAGAAACTGTTGGCAAATAGATGCACGCTGGAATTACGGTTCTGGATTCCCGTTTACAGAAACAAAAGGCGGTCATCCGCAACTTGGCTATATTGAAGGCGTTGGAGGAGAAATAATCAGGGTGAATGAAGAACTTGGTATAGCTTTAGATACTATTAATAAAGGTCAGTTGCCCGATTATCATCGTTTGGATGTTGGAATCAAGCGTAAATTTTTCGTATCGGAAACCTGTGTCGTCGAACTTGGCGCAGGAATGACGAATGCTTATAACTATCAGAATATTTTCTATGTAAACAGGATAACGGCAGATAAAATCTATCAGCTCCCGCTTCTGTGGAATTTTAACGTAAATGTAAGTTTCTGATTATTCGTCATAAAATGATAGCCGACTGGAAAGACAGAACCCGCTTACTTTTACAGGAAGAAAAATTAAGCGTTTTGGAACAGGCGCACGTCCTGATTGTCGGATTGGGAGGCGTGGGCGCTTACGCTGCAGAAATGCTCTGCCGAGCAGGAGTGGGACGCCTCACGCTGGTAGACGGAGATTGTGTGGAGAAAACAAATCGGAATCGACAATTGCCTGCATTGGTTTCCACCGAAGGAAAACAGAAAACAAAGGTCTTGCAAGATCGGTTTTTGGATATCAATCCCGACATACAACTGACTCTAATAGACGAGTTTCTGCAAGACGACCGCATTGGAGAAGTCTTGGAGAGCAACACATACGATTATGTAATTGATGCGATAGACAGTCTTTCTCCCAAGGTATTTTTGATAGCGGAGGCGCTCAAGCGGAATATTCCGATTGTCAGTGCAATGGGAGCAGGCGGAAAGTCAGACCCTTCCAAAATTCGGACAGACGATATTGCAAAGACAAAACAATGTCCTCTTGCGGCGGTTGTCCGCAAGCGTCTGAGGAAAAAAGGAATTTACAGCGGATTCAAAACTGTTTTCTCTATAGAACCGACCCCTGACAATGTTTCACGAGAAGACAGTCTGTCGCGATTTAAACGTACAACGACAGGAACAATTTCGTACATGCCTGCCCTGTTCGGATGCTGGTGCGCTTCGGTATGTATCCGCGAATTGTCTGAACTCTGATTAATCTGATAAATCACAGTTCAAGACAATCTTACCACGAGCAGTTAAAAGCGTTTTGAATATGTTTTATCTGTATTTCTTCCTTTGAGAATAAAACGGCAAGGATGTCAAAACGTATTTCTTCGTTGCGTTGGTAACGTTCAACATAGATTTCGGCGGCTTTGATGATATTTCGCTGTTTTTGACGGGAAACAAACAGCTCAGGCTCTCCAAAGAAAGCGGAAGTCCTGCTTTTGACTTCGCAAAATATCAGCACGCCGTCATGCTGTCGGGCAATGACGTCAATTTCATAATTTCCGCACTGCCAATTTGTTTCAAGAATTGCATAGCCTTTACTCTGCAGATAACGCAAAGCTGCCGCTTCCCCTTCTTTTCCGATTTCGTTGTGTTCTGCCATGTGTGGGTCGATTTAAGGAAGGTCTGCCTGAAAATCTGTAAAACGTCCGGTTATGTTCAACTGTCAAGACAGGCGGCTATCCGGACGTTACAACTTTTCGACAAGGGATTATTACCTTTTTGTATAAATTTTTTCATCATTGGCAAATCCCGCATTGGGAATAATAAGGATGAATTTATCGTCTTCAACCCTGTATTTATAGGTCAAATCTCCTTCTGGCGTAGTGCCGTCCTTAATTCGGTTGGTGAACGTAATTTTGTTGTTTTTTCGTTCAAAATTGCCTGATATAGACCATTTTTGCAGCGTCTTGTTTCTTTCAAAAACGGATTGCGTATAAGTATGATCCGTTCCCGAATTAAAGTATAAGGTTTCTTTTGACGAATCGACCTGCAAATTCTGAGCCGCTTTCAGGTCAATGTCCCATGTTCCCACGATAGACATCTTGTCGTACTTGTTGCATCCCACAGCAAGTATTCCCATAAAACCAAGGGCAATTAATCCTGCCCGTACATTGTTTGTTTTTGTTTTTCTATTCATTTGAGTTAAATTTTAAATTTGTTACTGAGATATATTAATAATATTTATTTTTCATTAGATAGTTTGTTACATAATCTTCAACGCCTTCTTCTAAAGAGGTAAAGGGTTTTCGGTAGCCGGCGTCTTTGAGTTTTCCCATATTTGCCTGCGTGAAATACTGGTATTTATCTCTGATATCTAAAGGCGTATCAATAAATTCGATATTTTCCGTTCGGTTCATTGCCTTGAAAACGGCTTTGGTCAGGTCGAGAAAAGAACGGGCTTTTCCTGTTCCCAGATTGTATATTCCCGATTCAGGTTTATTCTCCATCAAAAAGACAATGACGTCCAACACATCTTTCACATAGACAAAATCTCTGGACTGTTCGCCGTCTTTCCATTCGGGATGATGAGAACGAAATAATTTCATATTCCCGTTTTGTTTGATTTGATGAAAGGCATGGAATATCACCGACGCCATTCGTTTTTTGTGGTATTCGTTGGGACCATAGACGTTGAAAAACTTCAATCCTGCCCAAAAAGGCGGTTCATCTTCCTGCTTGAG
>JAISRU010000274.1 GCA_031273515.1 Bacteroidales bacterium
ACAGCAATAATTCGATGAGCAGAAGCCCTGCGCGAGGCGTCTATCATGTACAATAATTCCATCAGATTGTCGGCAGGAGGAAATGTTGACTGGATAATAAAAACATCACATCCTCGCAAAGTCTCTGAAAAAGAAGGTAAAAACTCCCCGTCGCTAAATGTTGTAACTTCGACCTCCGCCAATTTCCGATTGCAGATTTTCGCTATCTTTTCCGCAATATCCAAAGAGGTTCTTCCCGCAGCTATCTTGATTGTTCGCATAATTTTGCTATTTCTGTTTAAATGCAAAAGTAAATAAAAAATTCTTATTTGAATACGCTTATCCTGAAAAAATAGTTTAACCTGCTCATGTTCAAGGAGAGAAACAAGCGTCGGAATAAAGAAAAACAGTGTTCAAATCCATGGTCGATCGTATGGAAACAGAACGTCAAAAGTCTGAAAACAAATCGGATAAAACCGAATATCAGTCTTGTGTTTTTTTCGATTCGCTCTGTCTTTTCCGACGAATTATTCCAAAAAAATCATGTACATTTGCATTTCGGAAAAAGAAATGGAAAGTTTAATAAAATTAGGGTATCTGGGATTGTTTTTGGCGTCTTTTTTAGCTTCGACCATTGTTCCGCTCAGTTCGGACATAGTGCTGACTTCGCTCATTGTGTTGAAATTCGATCTGTGGACATGCATCATTGTTGCAACTGTCGGAAACTTTCTCGGAGGATTGACAACCTATTGGTTAGGTTATCTGGGGAAATGGGAATGGATAGAGAAATATTTCAAGAAAAGCAAAAAAGATGTTGAAAAGTTTCAGGACAGAACAAAGAAAGTCGGCATTATAGCAGCCGGATTTACATGGCTTCCTTTTATCGGCGATTTGATTGCGCTGGCATTGGGATTTCTACGTTTTAAACCTGTCCCTGTTTTTATTATGATGCTTATCGGACGTTTCGGCAGATTTGCGGTTGTCGGATTTGCGGTGCATTATTTTGCAGGATAAATCTTGGGTCTGTCATGGAAATGAAACCGATTTACAAAGAAAATAAAGGCTTAATTCTTTTTGTGTAATAGATTGAATATAAATAAAATGACAAACATATAAAAAGCAGTACGGCTTTTGGGTAAAAGCAGTACAGGTTTTGAGTAAAAGCAGTACAGCTTTCAGGTAAAAGCCGTACTGCTTTTTCACCTGCGTTCGGTGTAGTATTTTTGCGTCGAATGGGGAATAAAGGAAACAGAATAAAGGAAATAGAAACAGATGAAATACGATGTGATTATTATCGGCAGCGGATTAGGTGGTTTGGAGTGCGGTTATATATTGTCCAAGCAAGGATATAATGTCTGCATTCTGGAAAAGAACCCGCAATTGGGCGGTTGTTTGCAGACATTCCGACGAGGGAAAATGAATTTTGATACAGGCTTCCATTACGTGGGCGGATTGGACGAGGGTCAGTCGCTTTACAGACTGTTTCGTTATTTTCAACTCTTGAACTTGCCATGGCAGAGAATGGATGAAAACGGATTTGCCGAAATTATTCTAAAGGATAAGTCCTATTTTTTCGCATCGGGTTATGAGCATTTTACGGAAACATTGTCAAGAGATTTTCCTCATCAGGACAGACAGTTGAAACGCTATGCCCTGTTTCTGAAAAATGTCGGAGAAAATACCCTGAACAACTTTACATCCCAAAAGGAAAATGAATTTTCGGTTACTTCTTTGTTTGAACGTTCAGCGTATTCTTTTTTACAACAGACTATTGACGATCCTTTACTTCGCAATGTGCTTTCAGGAGCTTCTTTGACCATGGAACTCTGTGCGGAAAAGCTGCCTTTGTATGTTTTTGCACAAATCAACAGTTCGTTTATCCAAAGCGCATGGAGATTGAAAGGCGGAGGTTCTTTAATAGCTCGTGAACTTGCCCAAAGCATTCGCCGGATGGGAGGCTCTGTTTTGACCAATGCGAAAGTAACTCAGATAGTGGAACAAAACGGATTGGTTACAGGCGTTCAGTACAATGGCGAAGAGCAGGTAGAAGGGAAATATGTTATTTCGGACATACATCCTGCGCTTACGCTCGCCTTAATTCCCGAAAGCAGGTACATACGGAAAATATACCGGAAACGGATTACCGATTTGCCGAATACCTGCGGTATGTTCACCACGCATTTACAGTTGAAACCGAATAAGGTAGCGTATCGGAACAGAAACATCTATCTGTATAAAAATCAAAATCCTTGGGATTGCGGTTATTCTTCGGACGGCAAAACCTCTGCCGCTTTGTTCAGTTATCAGCCTCCTGAATCCGACGGCGTTTTTACGGATAATATAGACGTCCTCACTCCCATGCATTGGGCGGAAATGGCACAATGGGCGGATACTTCCGTTGGGAAAAGAGGCAAAGATTATACGGATTTCAAAAACCGAAAAGCAGAAGAATGTATCGGACTTGCATTGGAAACGATACCCGAACTAAACAATAATATTGAACGATTTTACACAAGTACACCGCTGACTTACAGAGATTATACAGGAACATGGGAAGGTTCGGCATACGGTATGCAGAAAGATTACAATCATCTATTATCAACCCTGTTATCTGTGCAGACTCAACTGCCGAATTTGTTTCTAACAGGACAAAATTTAAATCTGCACGGTATTCTGGGAGTTTCTATAACTTCTTTTTTATCCTGCGCCAAAATTACGGGAATGGAAACGTTGATAAAGGACTTAAATCAATAAAAATAATGCTGCGGCATAATAATATTTTATTTTTCGCATTATATATAGCGTATATTATAGATAAGATTTGTATATGAAGAAAATCAGTGTTTTATTATTTCTTTTAATGTATTGTTTATTAGCCGATTCTCAGACAATCAGCAATGCAGATAACCAAATTGTCGAAAAGATCAGGCAGACAAATACGAAACATACGGCTGTTCGCAGTAAGTTCAGACAGACAAAACATATTTCTGTTTTAGGAAAAGACATTGTCAGTTCGGGGATGTTTTATTATGAAAAGCCCGACAAATTGGCGATGCGGTACGAAAATCCTTCTGGCGACCTGCTCCTGATAAACGGCGACCAATTCGTAATGATTGCCAAAGGAAAACGCAGTGAAGCCTCGGCTAAATCGAATGCAAAAATGCGTAGCATGAAAACAATTCTTTCCGCCTGTCTGCAGGGAGATGTAAAACAGACGGGAGCGTACAAGATTTCCTGCAAAGAAATGTCTTCGTTTTACATCATTACAGCAGAGATAGACAGCAAAACCAATAAAAGCAGCATTTGCAGACTGATTCTGCATTTCGACAAGACCGATTTAACCTTATCCGTTTTACGAACCGAAGAAACGGACGGAAGTTATACAATCTACGAATTGACAAACAAAGAATTTGATAAATCAATTGACGACAGTCTGTTTCTGGCTACAAAAAAATAGCGGAGTAGAGGATTGAGAATTGAGAATTGAAAATGCCCTTCGGATGCTTCTGTCTTGAACTGTGATTGGCTGCGCCTTTCTCCTTGTCGTTTGCGCCATTTTCAATTTTCAATTTTCAATTTTCAATTAGTTTCTTGTTTCATCAGGATGTTGCAGACAGCGATAATCGCCATAGCTCCGAAGACAGGTATCGCTAATTTTTCCGTATCTAAGAAGTTATTCAATATGCCATGACAAAAATAGGTCGTCAAAGCAAGGACGCTCATCAGAGAAAGTAAGCGCAACTCTTGACGTTTTGCTTTCCGAAATGTCCGAATGCCTGTCCATAGAGATGTTGTTATCAATAATAAAACCGATACTAATCCGATGACGCCCGTTTCACATAGAGGTCCGAAATATTCACTGTGCGCATTGCCTCCCGTTCCTGCATTCGTCGTGATAATGGTTCGGTAGGCAGGATTTTGATAAGACGCATAATTAAACTGATAAGTCCCTGCTCCCCATCCCAAGACAGGCTTCTCCCGAAACATCTTCAATGCCGCAGACCATCGATTCAGACGCTCTATGTTGGAAGCGTCGGAAGTAATATTAGTCGCCGACTGAATATGTTCTACAAAATTACCCGCAGAAGAATCCTGAGTGTTCTTGCTTAGTCTGTTCATGATTTCGGTCTGAAAAGAAAAAAACAAAACAGCTAACGTAATGATTGACAAAAATACTAATCTGATCCGTATCTTCAATAATAAAACAATACACAAACCCGAAGCAATCACAACGCTTAACCATGCAGCGCGGGAAAAAGATAAATAAAGTCCGACAATCACAGGCACAAGCAGTATCAGTGCATATCGACGTTGCCACTTGGACAGAGATTTCATAAAAGGCATCACCGACAAAATACTGATGAAAAAAGCGAGTATTGCTCCGTAGGCAGTATGGTCGTTGTAAAAAGGACTCATCACCCAATAAGCGGCGCGTACATCAGGCAATCCCATGTGTTTGTATGTCGTGATGCAGATTACTACAGCAAGTCCCGTCGCATAACAAAGCAAAAAACGAACCGCAGAACGAATGTCTTTTTTCATGTATTGCGCAAACAAAAAATAAACCGGCACAATAAACCACAGCTTTGCTGCAAAAAACTTAAAGGAAACTTCCGGCAATGTGCTTGATATCGACGTGAGAAACAACCAAAACAAATAAAACAGAATCACCAAACTGATTTTATGTTTCGTGATGATTAAAGGATAGGAATTGTCTAAGGCTATTCGGACTAAAAATAAGACAGTCATTCCTGCAAGCATGAGTTCGGAAGGGAGCGAAAATCCAAAACTGACGCCCGGTTGCAATTCTTTCAACTCGATGGAAAAAGGGACAATCAATGCCATGAGGTAAAAGAATTTTTCGAGATGAAAGACAAGAATATAAACGCCTATCACCCCAAAGACCAAATAAGGCATCCAGAGATGTTCGCTATAGACCCCATACGCACAAACGGCAATGAAGCCAAAACACAATGCGAGAACAAAAAAAAGATATTTGTTCTTGGAAAAAAGCAGTCGGATTGCAGAAACTAACTTATTCAACACGATTTATTCAAACGGATTATTCAGACAGAGGCTCTTGTTTCTTGTTTGCCGCACTGTTTCGGATGGAAGTATATCCCTGTTTGATAGACTCCTGACCGATAATAAGCAATAAAGCAAGCGCCAAAGAACAGAAAGTCGAAATCAGAACAATGATGGATCGTTTAGGATAGGCTTTCTTGTCGGAAGCAATAGCCGTTTCGACAATAAATTTCTGAGGCAAATTATATTCGGCGTCCACTCTCATGCTTTGGTATTTTTGCTGCAAATGCATCTGAGCTTCCCGCAAATAGATAATTTTGTTGTAGAGCGACATGTATATGGGTCCCCATTTTTCCAATATCAGCAGTTCTTCTTTTATTCGTTTCATTCCTGTCGTATTGCCTGCCGCCACTTCTTTTGCGTATTGTTGTATCAAGCGTTCCGACTGACTTTCATAATCATACACGCCATAACTCATTATTTTCGACAAAGAATCTGCCAGAGAAGCAAGATATGTTTCCATTTTATCCATTTCTTCCTGTATAATGCTGAACGATTCTTTGGAACGTTGTCTGATAATTTCCCGTTTAAGCACGTCGTAATAAGCGGCTATTTCGTTTGCCATGTCGGCAGCCATTTGAGGATTTTCGTCCAGAACGGCAATCTGTACGCCCATGAAATCGGTACGTGAAAAAGTACAATTGTCTTTGAGACGATTATATAATTTCGTGCGCCAATATTTTTGATTTGTATCTACTTTATAATAGGTTATCAAATCAAACTTTTCAATCAGATGCTTTTTGATTTCTCTGGAATTAAGTATCTGCAACATCTGGTCGATATTTATATCTTCGCCAAACTGTGTTGCATCTAATTCGTTGTTGTTGTTGTTGTCTGTCATGATCATCTGCGATATGGCGTTGCTTGTCGAAGCCATGATGATAACGGAAGACTGAAACTTGGGTTTTATCAACAGCGATATTCCTGCTGAAATCAAAGCCGCAGCCACTCCGACTGTCAGCAATACCTTTTTCCATTGCACGATTAAGACAAAAATATGCAAATATGAATTTTCACTTTCTTTGGTTTTCATAAATTTTATATTGATACGATTATTTGTTATTCGATTTCTTTGTTTGCGGCGTATACCAGATCATGCAGATAAGGTAATAAAATACTGATATATTTTCCCCATTTCAAAGGGAAAACATCTTTGACCATCCATAATGCGCCTTCCTGAGTCGACTGTCTGTTTTTGCCGTAGCCTAAGACAAAGTTTTTCATATCCTGATAGATGTCGACAAGAAGTTCGCATACGGACTGTGTTTGAGTTTCATTCAAATCCCTGTCGTAGGACTCGAAAAAGTCGATATCCTTTATCTTTTCTTTCAGACGAAGATAAACTGATTCGTATTGTTCTTCGGTCAGAAACTGTTCACATGCCGAATTATCCTCAATTTCAAATGCAGGGATCATTGTTCCTTTCACATAGAGCATCGCAAGAAGTTGTACCAAATATTCAGTAATCTGACTTTCGCTAAAGGCGTCTGTGTTTTCTAAAAAGGTACAATATCGTCCGGCTAAGAAGAGCAAGTCTTTTGTATTTCTGTCGTCTGTTTTGTCCGTATTTAAATTTTCCATTTATGCTACTGTATTTAAAACTGCAAAAGTAATATTGTTATGTACATAATATATATAAATCATCCCGTTGATTGATATACAGATAAGGTATCTCATCCACGTGTTTGATTGTTTTTTTCTCTGTTGTTCCTCCCAAAATATCACCGACGTCCAAATAGTTTGTTGTCATGCTTACAATCAGTCCTGCTCCGATTTGTTTGGCAAACAGACGGGCATACAAATCAAGATTCCCGACCGAAGCCTCAACACTGTGCAACTGATATTTAACAGACAGATTTTCATACAAACGTTTGGTGTAGGTTATATTTTCGTACAGTTTATAACGCAGGTACTCGTCTTTGTATTGTTTGGACAGAATATATATTTCCGACTGATAAAATCGATTGAAGTAGGCAGCCCACAGGGATTTTTCTTTTGCATAGATCAAATAGTCAAGCGTAAGGATGATTTTCTGACAGGCGTCCTGACGAGGAAGCGTTTTGCCGACCACCAATACAGGAATGCGCATCTTTTTGACAATGCGTAATGCCGACCCATAAGAAAAAAAACTTTCTCCTTTCGACGATGCTGATAATATCAGCATCATTACTTCCTGTTCTTCTGCGAAAGCATACAAATCTTTTTTGATATTCAGCGTATTGGGATACTGCACAACGGGTAACTGCTGCTGTTTGAGTACCTGCAACGCATTGAGAAACGCTGTTCGATAAGGTTTTATTTCTTTGTTTTGCAGAGGGACAATGATTAATTCCGCCCGAAAAATCATCGCCATTGCCGCAGCATGAGATACGGCGGCGTCTCCGTAAAGACTGAAATCGGTCAGAACCATGATATGTAATCGTTTTTTGTCTGTCTGCTGCATTTTTATCTGATTGTAATTTCCATTTACTTTATTCCTCTTTTTGCGTATAAAAACACTACACCGAAGGCAGGTAAAAAGCCGTACTGCTTTTACCTGAAACCTGTACTGCTTTTGTCCAAAACCTGTACTGCTTTTGAGTAAAAGCAGTACGGCTTTTTATGTGTTTGTCATTTTGTTTATATTCAATGCCTTACAGAATGCGATATAATCATTCTCTTCTGTGTCGAAATTTATCTTTTAGTCATGTGTGTTTCTTTTTACAATCTTTTTGTTTTCGGCAGAACAGCATGAAACTCTTTCAGATAAAAGGGTTCAAAATAGGCGGTATCTGCAAAATTCCGGTTGATATATTGTTCGTATGCCAATGCAAGCAGATAGCGGGCAGACGTTTTCGTTTCTGCAAAGACAGCATTGGGATTATCCGACAGCACAGTCTGGAGTTTAGTCAGGGCATTGCCGGAAAAAACAAGTTTATCTTTTTTCAGGAAGTCCGAATACGTATTTTCGTACAGCACGACATTGGTAACTTCCTGTATTGTCTGCATATCAGCATCGTAAACAGCGGAATAGACCTCCATTCTGCGTGCATCTATCATTGGACAATAGTAATTATAATCAGGATATTGCGTTTTTGCTCCCCATGCCATGCTTTGAAGCGTCGATACGGCAATAAGCGGAATATCAAGCGCATCGCAAAGTCCTTTTGCCGATGAAACGCCAATCCGCAGTCCGGTATAAGAGCCCGGTCCTGCGCTTACACAGACCGCATCTATTTTCGTTGTCGGGATGTTGGCTTGTTGCAGTATCTGATCGATAAATACCAATATCTTTTCCGCATGAGTATTTCCCTGTGTATTTTCTATCAGCGCCACGCATGTTGCATCCTTTCCCAAAGCCACAGAACATATTTCCGTAGAAGTTTCTATTGCCAATAAATATGCCATTTATTCTCTTTGATTTGATATGTCA
>JAISRU010000085.1 GCA_031273515.1 Bacteroidales bacterium
CAATGTACCCTTCTGTTGTACGACCCCGTCGGGGTCGAATGGAAACACAACATCGTTTTTCTATAAACATACGATGCCTTCGGCATCAAAACCATGATACATTATTTATTTCACATCACAAAATTGCCTTCGCTCAAAAAGTAGCTTTACTTTCGACTCAAAGTAAGTTTACTTTCGACTCAAAGTAAGTTTACTTTCGATTCAAAGTAAGTTTACTTTCGACTCAAAGTAAGTTTACTTTCGACCCAAAGTGGCAGTTACTTTCAAAGCAGGCTTGCTTTCAACCCAAAGCAGGCTTGCTTTCGATCCAAACCTAACTTGCTTTCGACTCAAAGCAGGCTTGCTTTCGACCCAAACCTAACTTGCTTTCGACTCAAACCTAACTTGCTTTCGACCCAAACCTAACTTGCTTTCGACTCAAACCTAACTTGCTTTCGACTCAAACCTACCTTGCTTTTGACCCAAACCTAACTTGCTTTTGACCCTTGCAATTCTCAATTAATTTATGTACTTTTGCATTTGGAAATAAAAATCAGTTTTAATTTATATAAATCAATATCAAGATGAGAAAAGCAGGATTAATATTTATGTTCCTTTGTGCTTGTATGACGAGCATTTACGGACAAAAAGTAACAACTAAACTCTATGCAAACCCACATCCCTGCGATAGCATGAAACATATTTGTTTTTATCTTTATATCATTATGGATGTAGAACAGGAAATAATTATAGAAGATTGTCCTCGAGATACCTTTGTATTGGACTTGGAACAATATTTTGGTATGCAGGCTATTTTACATCCTTTTTTCTATCAGGAAATGTCGCTGACTTATGGTCAAAAAGGAGATACAACATCGTTGCCTTATGATTTTGATGGCTTTAGTTTATCCTGTGTTTTGCCTTCGCGCTCTTGTACGCTAAGACTTTCATATTTATATACAAGCGATTATTTTAGTCGCGTACCCCATGCTCCGAGTTATTTATGGCCTGTAGGTACGCAATCCAATTCATGGTATTTTACCTGTCCAAATATGAAGGTTACGTACGCAGAAATAACGGATTATGATTCTATTTATATCGTAAGTAATTTGTCTTTTGTGAGACAGGACAATAAACTGATACTGAACACAAGCGAATTGAAAGGAGACGAGGATATAATTTTTATTTTCCTCGAAAAGCGTTTTCTGGAAAAACACAGTTTTCAACACGAAACAAATACGATTAATCTATTTTTATCCAAAGGAGATCTACATATACCGTATGGTGATGGAGAGTATAATTATTGGACTTATCCAAGCAACCGATTAACAAATAATTTAATTAAGCGTTCTGTAGCGGAAGTAAAAAAGGCATTGAAGACATTGAATAAACAGATTTTCCCACTTGAAAATATGGAAATCAATGTATATGAAACCGATTTGAGTATGAAATTTCAAAGCGGTATGGTTATGCAGTGGGGGGTATCATTGCCTGTACATGACGACAACAAAGCGTTTATCGTAATAGATTCAAACGATATATTGCGAAGTACTACTTTTATACATGAACTTATTCATACGTATTATAATCGACTTCTTCCGCCAGAGGGAGATTCGACACGTCATTTTTTTGGAGAAGCGATAACGGAATATCTGGCAAAATGTATGAAATACGACAATGTACGACTGCGCGATTCTGTGTTTAACGAGGATATTATAGGGCATTGTCTATCGTCGTCGGAGCCGTATAAAATTTTCATAGACAGTATAGCCTATAATAATTCGTTAGGAGAATATCGTTATACGCCTTTTGTCATTCATACCTTTGCACAAATGATGGGAGAGAATAAATTCTTAGCCATCTTAAGTCGTTTTTTCAAAGAAACGAAACAAAACAATACCTCCTTTTCTTTCAAGCGTCTTGAAGAATTGATGAAAGAAAACGGCGTCACCGACAAACAATGGAACTGGTTTATTAAAAGATTATAGCTTATCCATCTTGAATTCTTTCGGAGTTTGCACGCATCCTGTAAGGATGGACGCTTGGTAGAAACAAACGACAACAACCAACACTGTATGCCGTCAGGGATGCAACACAAATAAATTGAAAATTAGGCTTGCGCAAGAAAGAGTATTCTGGATTGCTTCCGGCTACGCCGTCGCAATGACGGCGTGGGTATTTGCGTCCGAAGACACAATCAATTTTCAATTTTCAATTAGATTCAGTCTTGTATAAAGACACGTTTCACTCGTTGGGAGATACCTGTCAGGAGGTCGTATTCTATCATTGCCGTACTTTGGGCGAGTTTGGTGATGGGCAAATCAGCTCCAAAGACAATCACAGTATCGCCTTCTTGTGCGGGGATACCGGTAATATCTATCATACACATATCCATGCAGACATTTCCGATAACGTCGGCAAGTTTTCCGTTGAGCAGGACTTTGGCTTTGCCGTTCCCGCCCGAACGTGGAAATCCGTCCGCATAACCAATGGGAATGGTCGCTATAACAGCATCTTTGTCTGCTTTCCACTGTCGATTGTATCCTACCGTATCGCCGACAGGAATATGCTTGATCTGAGAGATAATCGTCTTGAGGGTTGCCACATTGGCAATCTTGTGAACCCCCGCAAAAGGATTCACGCCATACAATCCGATGCCCATACGAACCATGTCGAACTGATATTCAGGAAAACGGGAGACCGTTGCCGAATTGGCTATGTGTTTCACGGGAGCGTATCCCAGACTGTCGGTGATTTGCTGATAACAATCCGAAAAGATTTCCGCCTGACGACGGGTAAAAGCGTCCTGAGCAGGATTGTCCGCTGCTGCAAAATGCGAAAAAATACTTTCGACCTCTATTTTCGGATATTCTTTTAACAGACGCAACATCTCTGGAATATCGTTTTTGTCAAATCCCAGACGATGCATGCCCGTATCAATCTTCAGATGAATATTGATGCTGTTAATTTGCAAATTCTGTTCCATTGCCTGTATGAGCAGGTGCAAAATACGAAAATTATAAATTTCAGGCTGCAATTTGTATTTCAGAATTAATTCGAGGTTCAGTTCATCGGGGTTCATCACCATAATGGGCAGAGAGATGTTTTTGTTGCGTAACGCAATGCCTTCATCGGCGTAAGCTACAGCCAGATAAGTAACGCCATGATACTGCAAAGCATTCGCAATATCAATATCTCCGATCCCATAACTGAACGCCTTTACCATTGCCATTACTTTGGTTTCGGGACGAAGCAGCGAACGATAATAATTCAGATTGGCAATCATAGCGGGAAGATTTACTTCCAAAACAGTTTCATGGTTCTTCAGACTCAGGTAATTGGAAATACGTTCAAAGTTGAACTTCCTCGCTCCCTTTATCAGGATGAGTTCGTTTTCAAATTCGTCGATGTCGAAACCGGCAAAGAAATCGTTGGTTGTCTTGTAGAATTTCTTTTCGATGCCGAAACTTTTTGCCTGACGAGAAATAGCTTCGCCTATTCCGATCATTCGATGAATATTTTTATGTTCGAGTAAAGTCGCTATCTCTTTATAAAGGAGATGTTCTGACGAACGACTTTGTAAAATATCCGACAAAATAACAGTCCTTTTCTTGTACTGAGGCTGATTATTCATCAGGTCGAGCGCTATTTTCAGAGAATTGGTGTCGGAATTGTAGGTGTCGTTGATAATCATGCAATGATTGATACCCTGTTTCATCTCCAAGCGCATGGCAATCGGGGTAAGTTTTGCTATTCGTTCGGCGATAATCTCGTTGGAATAATCGAGCAAAAGCAGCGTCGCCCAACAGTGAATAATGTTTTCGATAGCGGCATCGTCTGCAAAGGGAATGGTAACGGCAATTTCTTTATTCTTATACATTGCTCGAATACAGGTCTTTCCTGACTGTTTTTCGATGTCAGTAATCTTCAGATCGACGTCGTCTTTGCGGGTACTCCAGACAAAGAGCCGAATTTTTTTAGGGAGTTCCGTTCGCATCAGTCCTTCCATGATAATACCGTGATCGGCAGAGAAGATCAGTGTTTCCACATTGCGGAAAAGGTTCAGTTTTTCTCCTGTCTTCTGACGAATGTCCATAAACGCTTCATCGTGAGCAGAACCGATATTGGTAAAGATACCAATCACAGGATCAATCATTTCCTGAAGGATATTCATTTCTTCAGGTTTGGATATGCCCGCCTCGAAGATGCCAAGTTGGTCGTCGGACGACATTTTCCATACCGAAATCGGAACGCCAATCTGGGAATTGAAGCTGTTGGGAGAATAAACAATTTTATTATCAGGACATAACAGCTGATACAGCCATTCTTTCACGGCTGTTTTTCCATTGCTTCCCGTTATTCCGATTACAGGAATGGCAAACTGTTTGCGATGATATTTAGCAAGTTGCTGGAGTGCGTGCAGCGTATTTTCGACCACAATAAAATTAGCTTCGGGATAAAGTCCCATTGTGGAGAAACTGCGACTGACTATAAAATTGCGAATATTGCGCTCGTATAAACTGCCGATGTATTTATGTCCGTCGTTTTTTGCTGTTGTCAGCGCGAAAAACAGGGCATTTTCCGCTCCCTGTATCTTTCGACTGTCATAGATTAAGTCTTTGATGATATAATCTTTATCATAGTTTGCATGCAAGACGCCTTCGACCGTGTCGGCTATTTTTGAAATACTGTACATAGATTTTTTTAAAGATAAAAAATTAGTTTGCCTTCGATCGGCTTTCTTTTCTGTTGCGAAAAATATCACATGCCCAATAGATTGCCTGACGAAAAGCATCGGGAGAAGCTATATCTTTTCCTGCGATGTCGTAGGCAGTTCCGTGAGCGGGCGACGTCCGAATACAAGGTAATCCTGCCGTATAATTTACGCCCTGTGAGCAGGAAAGAATTTTAAACGGCAGCATAGCCTGATCGTGATACATTGCCAGAACAGCGTCAAATTGGGTGTATTGTCCCGAAGCGAAAAAACCGTCTGCAGGATAAGGTCCGAAAACATAAATTCCTTCCGCAAAAGCTTCTTGCAGAGCGGGAATAATCAACTTTTCTTCTTCTTTTCCGAACATGCCGTTTTCTCCCGCATGAGGATTTAAAGACAGAACGGCAATCTTGGGTTTCGTATACAGGAAATCTTCTTTCAGACTTGTATTCAGGACAGAGAGTTTCTGTCGGATTAATTCTTTGGAGATGAGGCGAGGAACGTCCGACAAGGCGCAATGGGTTGTGAGTATTCCGATTTTCAGGTTTTCTGTAATCATGAGCATGAGGCAGTCCGATGCGCGGGTTTTAGCTGCAAGATATTCCGTATGACCGGAAAAAGGATTTGTTTTTCCGCCCATCGTATGCTTATTGACGGGCGCTGTTACCAGGACGTCAATTTTACCTTCTAACAGGTGATCGCAAGCAATTTCCAAGGAAGCCAACGCCATTTCTCCTGCGATGGACGTTGCTGCTCCGAGGTTGATTTTCACTTCTTTGTCGTTTATCGAAATCAGGTTGGGACGTTTTATGCTCACCTGTTCAGGCTGACGAATAAGATGAAATGAAAAATCACTTCCGCTTTTAATTGATTTCCGATGATACGAAACTGCTTTGGACATACCGTATACCAAAGGCGTACATATTTCCATGATTTGCATATCCATCAAAGATTTGATAATTATTTCGTAACCAATTCCATTAATATCTCCATGTGTTATTCCAACTACTATTGGTTTTG
>JAISRU010000181.1 GCA_031273515.1 Bacteroidales bacterium
CGGCGACATTTGGCGCGAAGTTCGAGAGCCGTCAAAGCAGGCGTATCGTCGATAATAAGAGGCGCTTCGGAAAGATCGGTTAATTTCTCGACAAGGATACCCCATTCGGTGTTTGTTATATCGGCGCGTCGGAGTTTATCGTTCCGAATACCTGATTCTGCCGAAACTAAACGCATTACCAAATCGGCGGCAGACATTTCCATAGAGAAAAAAGCTACCGGCTGTTTTTGTTCCACCGCCATATTACGAGCCATAGACAATACAAAAGCGGTTTTCCCCATACCCGGACGCGCCGCCAATATAATCAGATTTGCTTTTTGCCATCCTCCGGTTACCCTGTCTAAATCGGTAAATCCCGAAGGCAAGCCGCGCAGTTTATTCTGATTGTTTCTTGCTTCTTTCATTTCATTGACAAACTCCTGTAACAAAACAGACATGTCTCTATTGGAACGTCGGAAATTTTGTTCGGCAATGTCAAACAAATTCTTTTCGGCTTTGTCCAACAATTCAAGAACGTCGGTTGTTTCGTTAAAAGCCTCCCGAATAGTTTCGGTCGATACGGAAATTAACTGACGCTGTATGTATTTCTCGGAAATGATACGGGCATAAAACTCAATATTGGCTGAAGAAACTACTTTATTGGTCAAACTTGCCAGATAATACGAACCTCCAATGGCTTCGAGTTTGCGTTTCTTGCGCAATTGAGCCGTAACAGAAAGTAAATCGACAGGATTTCCGTCTTCAAAAACCTGACGAATAGCCTCGTATATGTGTTTATGGGCTTCCTTGTAAAACGCATCGGAATTTAGTTTGTCAATAACAAGTCCTGTCGCATTTTGTTCCAGCATCATCGCTCCCAGCACGGCTTCTTCAAAGTCAATTGCCTGAGGTTGTACTCGTCCATGCAGGTCTATGTCGGATATACTTGCTTTTTTTTCTTGTTTTCTCGCCTGTTCTTGTATCATTGGGGTTAATCTTGTTTGATCCATGTCTGTACTTCGTTCAGTTGCAGAGCAGGAATGGTTAATTTATGTTTTTTGCGCAGTCCGTTCAGGGTGTTTTGCAGTTTCGACGCAACAGCTGTTTTCAGATCGTCTGTTGTTTCAATCCCCGCTTCCCGCAACAGCGCTATCCATGCCAAAGGGACGCCTTTGTTTTCAAAATCTTTGTCCGACGCCACTGACGTATGTTTCTCAGGTCGCATCTGAGGAAAAAACAGTACGTCTTGAATGGAAGGGGAATTGGTCATGAACATAACCAAACGATCGACGCCTATCCCCAAACCCGATGTAGGAGGCATACCGTATTCCAAAGCACGAAGAAAATCCTGATCGATAAACATGGCTTCATCGTCCCCTTTTTCGGACAACCGAAGCTGTTCTTCAAAACGATTTCGCTGATCGATTGGGTCGTTGAGTTCGGAATAAGCATTGGCGAGTTCTTTTCCGTTTACCATTAATTCAAAGCGTTCCGTCAGATTGGGATTTGTCCGATGTCGTTTGCACAAAGGCGACATTTCAATCGGATAATCGGTGATAAATGTCGGTTGGATATAGTTCTTTTCGCATTTCCGACTGAAAATTTCATCGATCAACTTACCGACGCCCATTGTTTCGTCCGTTTCGAGGTTCATTTGTCGACATGCTTCCCGCAACTGTGTTTCGTCCATACCTTCGATTGAAATCCCCGTATGTTCCTTGATAGCTTCCGACATGGTAATACGTCTGTATGGACGTTTGAAATCAATTATTTTATCCTCAAGACAGACCTTCGTTGTACCGTGCAGTTTCAAAGCAATGCGTTCCAAGAGTTCTTCTATCGAATGCATCATCCAGATATAATCTTTGTAGGCAACATACACCTCCATGACCGTAAATTCAGGATTATGCGTTCTGTCCATGCCTTCGTTGCGAAAATTGCGGCTAAATTCATACACTCCATCGAAGCCTCCCACAATCAGTCGCTTCAGGTAGAGTTCATTGGCAATGCGCAGATACAAAGGCATGTCCAACGTATTGTGATGCGTAACAAAAGGACGCGCCGCAGCTCCGCCCGGTATCGGCTGTAAAACGGGCGTTTCGACTTCGATATAACCTTTTTCGTTGTAGTATGACCGTATTTCATCTATGATTCGGGTACGTTGCACAAAGGTTTCCTTTATTTTCGGATTGATAATCAAATCTACATACCGCATTCGATAGCGTTGTTCCGGATCGGTGAAGGCGTCGTAAACTTTATCTTCCGTCTGCTTGACAACGGGTAGGGGTCGCAGGGATTTCGACAGAAGCGTAAATTCTTTGATATGGATAGTGATTTCGCCCATCTGAGTAATAAAAACAAAACCTTTCACGCCGATAATATCTCCCAAATCCAATTTCTTGAAAACAGCATTGTAGAGCGATTTGTCTTCTTTCGGACAGAGGTCGTCCCGTTTTGCATAGATCTGAATACGTCCCGTACTGTCTTGCAGTTCGTAAAAAGCCGTCGCCCCCATGATGCGCTGACTCATAATTCGTCCCGCCAGACAAACATCTCCATACAACGTATTGTCTTTGGGATAGTTTTCCATAATGTCAAGGGCTGTTGCATTTACCGGATATTCGGCTGCCGGATAGGCATTGATCCCCATTCGTTCAAATTCTTTGAGTTTTTCTCTCCTTATCAGTTCCTGTTCACTTAATACTTTCATCCTGTTTATGATTCTCTCTATTTAATTATAATCTGTTTTTGTATGCTATTTGTCGGTTAATTCAGACCGTATATTGATTGTTTTCCTGCTCTATGAGGACTGCCGCAGTTCGATTTTTCGTTTTCGCATCCCCTTATCCTGAAAAGAAAAAGAAGCAAAGAAATACCTGATGCGATTAAATCTATCCATCAATTCGTTAGGGATTATTCTCCTTCTTTTTTTACTTTCTGCAAAAATACAAACATTTTTTTAGTATCATTGCATTT
>JAISRU010000214.1 GCA_031273515.1 Bacteroidales bacterium
AATCAGCGAATATATTGTCAATGGAATGGATCAACGTTTGGAAGCAGACGCCATCAGAGAGGGAATTCGTGCAAGAGAAGTGGAACTTTGGGAATACTAAAGGAAATTTATATTTAAAATTATAAAATAGAAGTTTGTCAAAGAGGTTGCGTTGCAACCTCTTTTTTTAGCCATGTTTTCCCAATACATGAAAATAATAAATAACAGCATCTGTTTTAACATACTACCTGTTGTTTTATTCATTTTAACGCTTATTTGAAATATGATCGACAAGAAAAAAATTCCATTAAAATTATATCTGTGCAAAAGGAGTATTCAGACATACTTCTGTTTTATTTATTTAGAAATCAAATTTATCGAAACAACGTGCTTAAAATATTAGATGAATTAAACGAAGATCAACGCAATGCTGTTGAATGTATCGACGGTCCGATGATGGTTATTGCAGGCGCAGGTTCGGGAAAGACGCGCGTATTGACTTATCGCATAGCCTATATGATTGCCAAAGGCATTAATCCGTTTAATATCCTCAGCCTTACATTTACCAACAAAGCTGCCGAAGAAATGAAAGAACGGATTATCAAACTGCTTGGCAATACGGCAGGAAGAAATGTATGGATGGGGACTTTCCATTCGGTATTCAGTAAAATACTGCATATCGAATCGGAATGGTTGGGATTTACGCATAATTTCACGATATACGATACCAACGACAGTAAA
Organism: Bacteroidales bacterium; assembly: GCA_031273515.1. GTDB lineage: Bacteria > Bacteroidota > Bacteroidia > Bacteroidales > WCHB1-69 > JAIROC01. The sequence goes on from JAISRU010000214.1 coordinate 721, forward strand.
AATCTGCTGAAAACCATTATCAAAGAAAGAAAATTGGATGTAACCGTATATAAACCGGGAATGATACAGGCAAAAATATCTTCCGCCAAATCGAGTCTGATTTCTGCCGACGAGTATTGCGACAATGCGCTTATTGAAAAAGAAGACATAATTAAAAACATACCCGAAACCGGTCTGATTTATCGAACTTACAGTCAGCGGATGAAACAATTCGACGCTATGGATTTTGATGATTTGTTGGTCAATATGTATATTCTCTTACGCGATTGTTCCGACTTGCTCTACAAATATCAGCATAAATTTCAATACATTCTGGTGGATGAATATCAGGATACGAATTATGTACAGTATCAGATTATCAAAAAACTTGCCGCCGCTTATGAAAACATCTGCGTTGTTGGCGACGACGCCCAAAGTATTTATTCCTTTCGAGGCGCGAATATTCACAACATCCTGAATTTCAAAGATGATTATCCCGAATATCAGTTGTTTAAATTGGAACAGAATTATCGTTCCACCAAAAACATTATCAATGCCGCCAATTCATTGATAAAAAACAACAAAAAACAAATACCGAAACTGATATGGACGTCCAATCAGCCGGGCGAAAAAATAAAAGTGATACAGGCTGTGGATGATACGGAAGAAGCGCTTGCTATTGTAAAATCTATTAAGGAAAATAAACAAAAGCACAATTTAAACAATCAGGATTTCACGGTTTTGTATCGTACCAATGCACAATCGCGTCCGTTTGAGGAAGCGTTTCGCAGAGCAGGTCTTCCTTACCGTATTTACGGAGGCATGTCCTTTTACAGCAGAAAAGAAATAAAAGACGTCCTTGCTTATTTTCGTTTGACGGTCAATTTGCGGGATGAGGAATCCTTGCGACGCATTATCAATTATCCTCAACGTGGAATTGGGGCTACTACCGTCGAAAAAATCATCGTCGCTGCGGCAGAAAATGATACGACTATGTGGAAAGTGATTGAAAATCCGCAAGTATACGGATTGAAAATTGGTCATTCCGCTTTGATCGCCTTAGAGAACTTTGTAACCAAAATCAAAAGTTATCAGGCTGACCTGACAAGTAAAAATGCCTTTGAACTTGGGAAACATATTGTAGACAGCAGTGGCATTTCCCGCGATTTACGCGAACAGACCGAAGAAAAAGAACGTTATGAAAATCTTGGTGAATTATTTAATGCCATGCAGGCTTTTGTCGAACGTCCTCCTCAGTATCGGACAGATATGGAAACAGGAGAAGAAATGGAAGCTATTTTTCCTTCCTTAGACCAATTCTTACACGAAGTTGCTTTGTATACCGATGCGGATAAACAGGAAGAAAATGAAAAAAATAAAATCAAACTGATGACCATACATTCCGCCAAAGGATTGGAATTTCCTCATACTTACATTGTCGGAGTGGAAGAAAACATACTGCCTATTTACATGGTTAGCAATCAGGATGATCTGGAAGAAGAGCGGCGTTTATTTTATGTTGCCATTACACGTGCAAGACAATCGCTTACTCTTTCGCTTGCACAAAGACGACGTGTGTTCGGGTCGTACAGTTCTTCCAAGCCGAGTCCCTTTTTGTGGGAAATCGATGCTTCCGTGTTGGATATAACCAATATTCAGAAGCATTCGGAAGACAATAACTATACATCCAAACCGACTTATCCTCAGCAGCAAACACCCCGTTCTCCTTATCAGAAACCCTTGTTGCACAAACAGACAATACAGAGCAAACCCTCTATGGAAACAGAAGCAATAAATACAGATCCAAATCTCCAATTGGGTGATATTATTACGGATACAACTCAATTAAGTGTCGGCATGTTGGTTTTTCATGCCAAGTTCGGCACGGGATTTGTCAAAGATATAGTAGAGGGGGA
>JAISRU010000272.1 GCA_031273515.1 Bacteroidales bacterium
AAAGGAGTCCACAGATCAGAGGTTGAGAAAATGGTCTGCAAAAAAGCGGTAAATTCGTTGTCGATGTCTTCGAGAAACAATCTGTCCAACTGACGATACGTATCTCTGACTATGTCGAACCCGCTGTGATGAAAAACAGGATACGCTTCCCATTTACCCAGACTTCCCCGATAAATAGCAGGTCCCGTCCCGAAAGGAACACGGGATGAAAATCGGACGGAAGGATATACTTTGTCCGTATTGTGTCGAAGGATTGTTCCATATTTGCACAACTTCTGCAGAAAATAAAAGTCTTCGCCTGATTTCTGCGTGTCAAATCCTCCGACGGCTCTGCACGCTTTGATCGTACATGCGATAGCTGACCCCAACGCCGTATAAGCATAAGGACTCCCGATGCGTAAGAGGTTCAGATTATAGTTCCGAGTATAGATTTCGTATCGAAGCATAGCTCTGTCTTTGGGTTCCTCGTCGGCGATCGGATGACAATACGGAACAGCAATGCCGACCGCCGTCTTATGTAGACGAAAATTTGTCAGTATCGATTGACAATAAGTCGGTTCAAAAATCGTATCGGCGTCCATACTGATGAGGATGTCGTTGTCGGAGGCTTTGCTCAAGACAGCGTCCGACAATGCTTTTCTGGCACATCCCACGCCCTGTTTTCCGCTCGACCATCCTTTTCCTCTGCTCGATTTGTCGATGAGTTCGATATCCAGCTCCGGATAGTTATCCAACAGACGAATTGTTTCCTGATTGTTCGTACAAACAATTCGTTTATCGACTTGATTCCACCAGTCATCAGGCTGGTTCACGCATATAAAGACCTTTACCTTTGCCTCACATTGTTGTCTGACGATACAATCCAAAGTCAAAGGAAGATACTCTTTTTCGTCCATTACTGGAATAGCTATATATACAGTCATAATTGAGAATTGAAAATTGAAAATTGAAAATGACCATTCGGATGATTAATTTTAGCACACAGATTAAACAGATGAACACAGATTTTTTTTCTCCTTTTCTCCCCTCTCCATTTTGGAGAGGGGCTGGGGGTGAGGAAAAATAATCATATAAATCACAGTTCAAGACAATCCTCGTCCGTATGGCATGACTAAAAATTCAGAACACGGCTTTGCAGACTTTTACAACGTTGTCGGGAATACCAAAGGTATAAATATGGATAGCAGGGACATTCGCTCTTTTCAATTCCAGAGCCTGCATTGTCAGCCACTCTGTTCCGACGTGTTTTGCTTCGTCGTTTGTTTTGCATTTTCTGAGTTCCTTTTCAAATTCTTCGGGCAACGTCAGACTGAATAATCGTGGCAAAACATCTACCTGATTGAGAGTCGTAACGGGTTTTACGCCGGGAATGATCGGAACAGTGATCCCCGCCTGTCGACAATGTGCTACAAAATCGAAATACTTGGAATTGTCGAAAAACATCTGCGTGACTATGTATTCAGCGCCTGCATCCACTTTTTCTTTCAGATACAGAAGGTCTTGTTCGGCGCTTTTTGCATCCGAATGCGTTTCGGGATAACCTGCCACTCCGCACGAAAAATCGGTCGGCGTACTGTTTTCGATTTCGGAATTGAGGTAAATACCTTTATTCATATTCTGAATCTGTCGCAATAAATCAACCGCATGAGCATGACCTCCTCTTTCGGTAACAAAAGCAGGATCGGATTTCATTTTGTCTCCGCGCAAGACAAGCAGATTGTTCATCTCTAAAAAATGATAGTCGATCAGGGCGTCTTCGGTTTCGTCGCGCGTGAAACCGGCACAGATAATGTGAGGAACTACCTCTATATTGTATTTAAACTTTGCGGCGACGGCAACGCCTACGCTTCCGGGTCGTTTCTTGGTGGTATAACGTACCGTTTCGCCGTTTGCCTTTGTTCGATAAGCGATGTCAGACCGATGCGAGGTTACATTGATGTACGACGGACAAAATTCAAGAAGAGGTTCAATGGTGTGTTCTATCTCGTGAAAACTCCCTCCTTTGAGCGGAGGTAAAATCTCAAAAGTGAAAAGCGTTTTTGTTGCATTTTTGATTATATCTGCTACTTTCATTGTATACATTTTATGTTTATAGATTTTTATCGTTGTTGTGTTTGGCTGTTATCAGTTGTCATTCCGCATTGAAATATTTTGCATGTTTATTGGCGAAATAAAGTCCGCAGATCGAAGAAGAGGGATGCATGGCAAATGTTTCGGTTAAGGTTACGCCTGTATTTTTTTCGGCGTCGAGCAGTGCGAAGATTTTCTTTTTCTCACTGTGATCGGGATAAACGGGAAATCCGACAGCAGGACGAATCCCTTTGTGAGCAAATCCCCAGTATTCATTGCGGATTTTATCATGCAGATACTCTGACAGCGCTTCCGCCAGACGGTCGGTTAAGGCTTTGAGCAAAATCACATTGTAATCATCTTCGTTTTGGGTGAATTGCGACGCAAGTTCATCCGCCCCAATCCCCGCCGTGAGGACAAAACAACCTATGTAATCGCACAAATGCGTGTCCAAAGGCGCAATGAAGTCGGCAAGACTCAGATTGGGTTCTCCGTCAGATTTCTTGGCTGTCGAACGCGGCGTACAAAGTCTGCAAAGTTCTTCTTTTCGGTCAGGATTACGATACACAATGATTTCTTCATCAACGGAATTTGCGGCAAAAATCTCAAAGACAGCCTTCGCCGTAATTGATTTGCTGATAATCAGTCGTTGGAGTAAATTTCGTGCATCATGTTGAATAAGCTCGTGTTCTGTCCTGTTGTTTTTCAAGGCAAACGTATGATACAATTCTTTCCAGTTGATGTATGGGATCAGCGTTTCCAGACCGACCGTGTCCCAAACGACTGTACCTGTCTGTTTGGGGACGCAGATTTGTTGTTCGTCCCAGTCTATCCGTAATTTATTCCGACGCGCCTGTTCAATGCCGACGCTTGTTTTCTTCTTTTGTTCGTTTTCGTATTGCTGTTTCAATCGGAGATATTCAGTATTTAATTTTTTCAGATAATCATTCTTTAATTCGGGCGACAGTATGTTTTTGATCACATCCACACTTCGCGAAGCATCTTTTACATAAACAATGCCATTGTCGTATTTCTGAGCAATGGCAACGGCGGTATGCAGTTTACTTGTCGCCGCTCCGCCAATCAGAATGGGAATTTTCAGATTGTTGATCCGCACCTGATCCACAACATGAATGATTTCGTCGAGCGAAGGAGTTATCAATCCGCAAAGTCCGATAACATCCACCTGTTCGCGAATTGCCGTTTCGATAATTTGTTTTGCAGGGATCATTACGCCCAAATCAATTATTTCGCAACCGCTGCACGCCAGCACAACGCCTACAATGTTTTTCCCAATATCGTGGACGTCCCCTTTGACGGTTGCAAGCAGCACTTTCTTTGTTTTTTGTCTGTGATTGTTTTTGATGTTTTCTTTCAGTATCAATGGTTCGATGTACGCTACGGCTTTTTTCATCACCCTTGCGCTTCGGATAACCTGAGGCAGAAACATTTTTCCTTCGCCAAACATATCTCCGATTTGGTTCATTGCCTGCATCAGCGGTTGTTCGATAATCTGTATCGGGGAGTCGTATATCTGCAAAAGTTCGTCTAATATTTCCTCTATCTTGTCGGGAATGCCTTTGATAAGCGCCTGTTGCAACTGTTCATCCGGCGGAAGATTTGCGTGTTGTTGTTTGTTGTCTTTGTTTTGTATTTCTGTTTGTTGTCTGTGTTTTTCGCTGTAGTCCAAAAGTTGTTCGGTTGCATTGTTATTTTTGTTCAGGACAACATTTTCTATCAGCGTCAACAGTTCGGGTTCTATTTGATTACAGGGGATCATCATGCTCGGATTGACAATGCCCATATCTAATCCGGCGGCAATGGCATGATACAAAAAGACAGAGTGCATCGCTTCGCGGATTTCATTATTCCCGCGATAAGAAAACGACAGATTACTGATACCTCCACTTATTTTGGCATGAGGAAGATTGTTTTTTATCCATGTACAGCAACGAATAAAATCTACCGCAAACGAATTATGTTCTTCTATTCCGGTGGATATGGCAAGAATATTCGGGTCGATAATGACGTCCTGCGGAGGAAAATTTATTGTATCGATAAGCAGACGGTAAGCGCGTTGGGCGACTTCAATTTTTCGCTCGAAAGTATCAGCCTGTCCCTGTTCGTCGAACAGCATGACCACTGCTGCTGCTCCGAATTTTTTGATATATTCGGCTTTTTCCAAAAAGGCTTGTTCTCCGTCTTTCAGATTGATTGAATTGACGATGGATTTCCCCTGCGTATTTTTCAGTCCGATTTCAATAACCTCCCATTTAGAAGTATCGATCATAATGGGGACTTTGGCGATATTCGGGTCGGAGGCGAGCATATTCAGAAAGACATACATTGCTTGGGGAGCGTCAATCATGGCGTCGTCCATACAGACGTCAATAATTTGTGCGCCGTCTTCAATCTGCTGTCGTGCAACGGAGATGGCTTCTTCCCACTTTTGTTCTTTTATCAGTCTGACAAATTTCTTCGATCCCGACACATTGGTACGTTCGCCGATATTCACGAAGTTATTTTCGTTTACGACTTTGACAACTTCCAATCCGCTGAAAACAGTTACAGGATGATGTTTCACCTGTCTACGAGGCTGATATCGGGAAGCTCTTGCAGCAATTTCCGCTATATGTTCAGGGGTTGTTCCACAACATCCGCCAATAATATTGATCCATCCTTTTTCCAGCATCAGTTCGACGTCGTCTGCCATTTCTTCGGGCGACTGGGTATAATGTCCGAACTGGTCGGGAAGTCCGGCATTGGGATAGACGCAGATATTAAAGTCGGACATGTCGGACAATTCTTCGACATAAGGCATCATTTGTTTTGTGCCGAGTCCGCAATTCATGCCGATGCTCAGCAGGTTCAGATGTGAAACTGTTGTATAAAAGGCTTCCAATGTTTGTCCCGATAATGTTCTGCCGCTTGTGTCGCTTAATGTGACGGAAATCATAACGGGTATCTCGACCTGTTTTTGTCTGCAGCAATCCTGCAAGGCGACAAGCGCAGCTTTGGCATTGAGCGTGTCGAAAATTGTTTCAATCAAAAAGGCGTCGACATGCGCATCTGTCAAAGCCCTGATTTGTTCAAAATAAGCGTTGTAAAGGGCGTCGAAGGTCAAATTGCGGTAAGCAGGATCATTGACATTGGGCGAAACGGAAAGCGATTTATTGGCAGGTCCGACAGAGCCGACAACAAATCGTGGTTTTTCAGCTGTCGAATATTCGTCTGCCGCTTTGCGCGCAAGCAGAGCCGCTCTGTAATTGACGTCGTAAGACAGATTTTCCATTTTATAATCGGCAAGCGAAATGGCATTTGCATTGAACGTATTTGTTTCAATGATGTCCGCGCCCGCCGCAAGATAAGCTCTGTGAATATCGACAATTGCCTGAGGTTGCGTATAGACGAGCATTTCGTTGTTACCTTTCATTTCCGTTTGCGCATCGGCGAATTGCGATCCGCGGTAATCTTCTTCGGTGAATGAATATTTTTGTATCATCGTACCCATTGCTCCGTCGAGTACGAGTATTTTTTCTTTTGCAAGTTGCGTCAAATTCTTTGCCATGACATAATACAGTTATCTAATCTTTAAAAAATAATATACAAATGAATAAAACATGAACTCCTGATGAATATGAAACATGATTTTATGATTTTCAATAAGTGTCTGACAAATATTTGAAAATATTTATATCCTTATTCCAAACAGGATTTAGCAAGATATCAGCGATTACGTTCTGTTTGTATTTAAACAGACTTTCGTTCTTCTGTACAGCGCTTTTTATATGCATTAATTCAATCTTTAAAGTTGCAAAGGTAGTTATTTTTTTTGACAAATACAAACAGTATCGATGTTTTTTTGTTTGATAAAAATCTTTTTCTGCTTCGAAAGTGTCTTTTTATATTTCCGAAGTATTTTTTCTCAGTTCCGAAATACCTTTTTGTCTTTCAGAGCATCTTTTTTGTTTTTCGGAGGTATCTTTTTCCAGCTCCGAGCGTCGACTTTGGTTCT
>JAISRU010000279.1 GCA_031273515.1 Bacteroidales bacterium
GGAATAAATGTCCCCGTATTGCGCAACTATACTTATACGTTTAAAGGAAATTATCGTTTACCTGTCAATGCAGGCGACCCAATTAATCATGCGCAGGAACATTCGGTAGAGAATTTTGATAATCTGATGGTTGTTTATTGGCTTCAGGACGTCGTTACCAAAGAAGTTTATCAGTCAGGAAAGGCAGATTGTGTTCCTGATACCTTTCTTGTTTCTGTTATGGCAAACGATCCTTTGGGCGGCAACGTTTGGGGAGGCGGAGATTATCGGAATAACACAGAGGTAACGCTGGCGGCGTCCGCCAATTACGGTTATACATTCGCAAACTGGACAAGCAACGGGACTGAACTTTCCACAAACGACGTATTCACCTTTACCGTTACCATGGATACTGTTATTATGGCTAACTTTATTCCCGATACATTTTCCATTGCCGCTTCTCCAAACGATCCTTTATTCGGCAGCGTTTGGGGAGGCGGAGATTATCCGTACAATGCACAGGCTACATTGACGGCTATTCCAAATCAAGGTTATCAATTTGTACAATGGACAAGCAACGGAATGACAATTTCGAACCAAAATCCATTTGTTTTCACGGTAACGACAGACATTGTTCTGGTTGCTGAGTTTGCATTGGATACCTTTACTGTTTTTGTTTCGGTAAACGATCCTTTTGGAGGAAGCGTTTCGGGAGGAGGAGATTATACGTACAATACACCGATAACGCTGACGGCGATCGCCAATCCGGGATATGAATTTGTAAACTGGACAAGTAATGGGATTGTGATTTCGACCGACAATATATTTAATTTTACGGTAACGGGAGATAGTCTGATATGGGCAAATTTCAAAGAAGAAGGAAAATTGATTGTTCTCGTTACTGCCAATAATCCGTTGTACGGTTCGATTACAGGCGACGGAAATTATTTAGATTCTGCACAGGTAACACTAACGGCGAACGCCAATCCGGGATATGTATTTATGAACTGGACAAGCAATGGAAATGTAATTTCTGCTGATAATCCGTTTAGTTTTACGATAACGGGAGATACCATCTTCGTTGCCCATTTTGCCATTGCTGTTACTGTTTCCGTTTCGGCGAATAATGTTTATGGTTTGGTGGAAGGAGGTGGAACTTATCCTCAGAACGCACAGGCGACAGTTACTGCCATTGCAAATCAGGATTATGTTTTTGTGAATTGGACAAGCAACGGACTTGTTATTTCGACCGATAATCCGTTTGTGTTTACGGTAACGGAAGATACTGCATTTGTTGCCAATTTTGCGACTGCTTTTACTGTTACTGTTTCGGTCAATGATACTTTATACGGTTCGGTTTCGGGAGATGGAGATTATCCGTACAATGCGCCGGTGATATTGACAGCTACTGCAAACGACGGATATGCTTTTGAGAATTGGACAAGCGGTGGAGTTATTATTTCAAATGCCAATCCGTTTGTGTTTATAGTAACAGGGGATACAGCAATTGTTGCCAATTTTGCGACTAATGTCAGTATCACAGAAGCAGACAACACAAACAATACGATAGTTCTTTATCCCAATCCCGCTCAGGACAGACTAACAATAAGCGGATTATCGGGCAGTGAGGACATTCTTTTGACAGACATCAGCGGTCGAACACTATATACATATACAGTCAATGGAGAAGCAGAGATACAGATACCGGTCAGCAATCTGGCGAGGGGGATGTATTTTGTGAGAATAAGTACGACAACGAAAGTAAAAACAATGAAGATAGTAAAGGAATAAACAAGAATTGTCTTGAACTGTGATTAATCTGATTAAATGATTGACATGATTATTTAATTGCAAATTGGAGCGCATTCCGTAGGAATGCATCGCTCGGTAGAAACAAACGATAAAGAAGCATCTCTGCATGCCGTCAGGTATGCATCCTTGTTCACTTGTTTACTCGTTCACTGTTTATTGTCTGAATCAGGATTTTCAGGATTTCAGGATTAGCAGGATTGTCTGCGGAAGAGGAAAACCACTTGTCCCGTTAGGGACAAAATGTTGGTAGAAAATGGAGAATGTCAAACACCCGCCACCGTCCCGTCAGGGACGGAATGTGGCATGAAACAGATGGATATTGAGCCTGCTGAAATAATGTCAAAACAAAAAAGCGGGATATGGTTGCACAATACATTGAATTTCTGAAAAAAATTGACGTTGAATATGATGAACGATATGTTTTCAAGCAACAAGCAACAAGGGGTTTCAACCCCTTGTCAAGTCGGTGGAATCGCCGTCACAGTCCGTCCCTGACGGGACGGCACAAAAGAACTGTTGTGATGTTTCTACCAACATATTGTCCCTGACGGGACAGGACTGTTATAGCAATGATATCCCACGTCATCCTGCTTTTTCCCTAGCGACACGGCAGGGTGGGGACTTACAATGACGGCATGGGTATTTATGTCCGCACGAAAATCATGTTAATCATTTAATCAGATTAATCAGAGTTCAGACAATGGCGACGCAATGACGGCGTGGGTATTTGCGTCCGCAGGTAATTTTCACAATCAAGCTTTTCAATTTTCAATTATTTTGTTGTACTTTTGCATCAGTCCTTTTTTGGAGGGGACGAGTATTATATTTTTGTATTTCATTTAAGTTAAACGATAAAAAAGAAAATTGAGATGAAGAAATTAATGTTTTTAGTTGTATGTTTAGTCCCTTGTGTTGTTGGACTGACTCAGGAAACACGTTTGTTGAGATTTCCTGCAATTTACGACAATCAGATTGTTTTCACCTATTGCGGAGACCTCTACACGATGGAAAAGACCGAAGAAACGGCTCGAAAATTGACCGCAGATCCCGGATTCGAAATGTTTGCCCGTTTTTCTCCCGACGGAAAACAGATTGCATTCACGGGTCAGTACGACGGCAATACGGAAGTCTATCTGATGTCGGCAAAGGGCGGAGAACCCAAACGTCTGACCTATACCGCAACCCTCTCCCGCGACGATATTTCCGACAGAATGGGTCCCAATAATATTGTAATGACGTGGACTCCAGATGGAAAAAATATCATTTACCGTTCCCGTAAACAGACCTTCAACGATTTCACCGGACAATTGTTCTCTGTCGGCGTCGAAGGCGGACTCTCTCGCGAGTTGCCGCTGGCAACAGGAAGTTGGTGTTCCTATTCTGCCGACGGAAAACAAATGGCTTTCAATCGTGTTTTCAGAGAATTTAGAACATGGAAGTACTACAGGGGAGGTATGGCGGACGACGTCCGAATTTTTGATTTCCTTAGCGGAACATCTACCAATATTACCCTCAACGATGCGCAGGACGTCTTTCCGATGTGGTATGGCGATAAAATTTTCTTTTGTTCCGACAGGGACAGAATAATGAATATCTTTTGTTACAACATAAGCGATAAAACAACGCATAAAGTTACCAATTTCGATTTCTACGACGTGAAGTTTCCTTCTGCGGGCAACAAGGAAATGATTTTTGAAAACGGAGGCTACTTATATACGCTCGATCCTCTTACGGAAAAGGTTACCAAACTGACTGTCCGCATCAGCGACGACCTCGTAAGCGGAAGAAACAAATGGAAAGACGCTTCCAAAAACAGGGGAAACAGCAGCATCTCTCCCGACGGAAAACGTTTGGCGATTGTCGGACGGGGCGATATTTATACTCTTCCTGCGACGTCGGGCATTACGCGGAATATCACGCAAAGTTCGGGAGCGCACGACCGTAATGTACAATGGTCGCCCGACGGAAAATACCTCGCTTATATCTCCGACATGGATGGCGAATTTGAAATCTGGATACAGGAACAAAACGGATTAACGCCTCCCGTCAAGATCACTTCTCGGACAAAGACCTATATCTTCGACATCAGTTGGTCGCCCGACAGTAAGAAAATTGCTTACAGCGACAAAATGATGCGACTGCGTTATGTCGATGTTCAGACTAAAAAGGTAACGGAAATAGAACGAAATCCTCATTGGGAAATCCGTTCATGGAGCTGGTCGCCCGACAATAAATGGATAGCGTATGCTCGTCAGGAAGCAAACGGATTTAGCGCCGTCAGACTGTACTCTCTCGAAAACGGGAAAACATATCCTGTAACAGATACATGGTATTCGTCCTATAATCCCGTGTTCAGCGACGACGGAAAATATCTCTTCTTTACTTCCGACAGAGATTTTAATCCTGTTTACAGTTCCATCGAATGGAATCACAGTTACAATAATATGACCAAAATCTATTTTGCGATACTGTCGAAAAACACGCCCAATCCCTTAGGCTATAAAAACGACGAAGCGCTTGTGTCCGATCCTCCCAAAGATACAGCCAATCGTCCGACGTCCATTGATGTTGAAAATCTGTCGGACAGAATACTTGTTATTCCGGGAAGTCCTGCCTCGTATGGCGTTACGGGATGTGTGAACGGCAATCTGTATTACACCAAACGGGATGCGGAAGGGGTTAGTCTGCGCATGTTTAATCTTTCTGCTCAAAAGGATAAAGATAAGGACGTCGAATTGGGCAAGAACATCTGGATGCTTATTTCTGCCAATAAGAAAAAAGTCTTATTGACTTCGCACAATCAGTATTATGTGATGGATTTGCCTGTTGCGAAAATCAATCTGGATAAAGCCGTTGATTTATCGGGGATGAAAGTTTTGGTTGATAATCAGGCGGAATGGACGCAAATATACAACGAAGCATGGCGGCAAATGCGGGATTTCTTTTATGTCGAAAACATGCACGGTGTGGATTGGAACAAAATGAAAGACAAATACGGCGTTCTTTTGCCATACGTCAAATGCAAGGACGATTTAAATTATTTGATCGGCGAATTGATTGGCGAATTGAATGTCGGTCATGCTTATATCAACGGCGGGGACAAATATGCTCCCGAACGGATACAGACAGGATTGCTCGGCGCTAAACTCGAACGGGACAAAAGCGGTTATTATCAGATTAAGACCATCCTCAAGGGTGAAAATTTCCGACAAGGCAGTCGTTCTCCACTTACGGAAGTCGGCATGAACATACGGGAAGGCGATTACATTGTTGCTGTCAATGGGAAATCGACCAAAGATATGGACGATATATATCATTTCTTGCTCAACACGGTCGGAAAAGAAGTTATGCTTTCGATTTCCGCCACGCCCGATGAAAAAGGAAAAAGAGATGTTATTGT
>JAISRU010000055.1 GCA_031273515.1 Bacteroidales bacterium
CATCCGATGGTGGGCGGATTGACGGCAAAACTCTGATTGACGAATGCCTGTCGTCCTATCCACAAAGCAGTATCGGGATAGCCCGTATAATTGGAAAAATCATCAATAAAAGGAAGAGATATGGGTTCATAATGAATGAACGTATTGCTTTTATGTTGATATTTCGGCAACTGTTTATACGCCTTTTCGATGGCTTCGTTTCTATATAAACCCGTTAAGGTTTCCTGACCCAGACATACCTGCAGTAAACACCCCGACAGAGCGATTATAATAAAATATTGTTTTCTAAAAAAACATCTCCTGATCTTTTTTGTTGTCTTCATTTGGTTGATTTCCGACGTCCGTTTGTTTCGTATTGTAGAAAACGCTGAAATGTATAAAATATTTTCGGACGATGCTTCTTTTTTTCGTAAAACAGTTGTCAATACGTTTGTCGATTTAAATTTCAAGGTAATTTTCGGATTATACATCTTTTTGTTGCGGTCTGTCGGCATTGACGGACGAAATAAAAATATCATTCATACTGGGCAATATTTCGTTGAAACTAATCAGCTGCATGGACGAGGGCAATAACCGAATTAAATCGCCGGACGTCTGATGTTCAGGGATTTTAAGATGTGCTATTGTATGTCCGTTTGGCAATAATTCGCTGTATTTGATTTCAATATTGTCGGACAAACAGGCTCGTAAATCCATATCTGAATTGGTAAAGCAGACGGCAAACAAATTTTCCTTATTATTGTTTTTAATATCACTGATCCTGCCTTCCAATATCTTTTCCGATTTATGGATCAAAGCAATATTATCGCATAATTCTTCTACGGAAGCCATATTATGGGTGGAAAAAATAATCGTCGCTCCTTTTTTGCGGAGTTCCAGCATTTCATTTTTCAGCAAATTGACATTAATAGGGTCGAAGCCGCTAAAAGGTTCATCAAAAATCAACAAAGAGGGCTGGTGAATAACGGTTACGATAAACTGTAATTTCTGCTGCATTCCTTTTGAGAGTTCTTCTACCTTCTTATTCCACCACGACATGATCTCGAATTTATCAAACCAATACTTCAAGCGTTTTGTTGCCTCATTGTTGGACAATCCTTTTAAGCGGGCTAAATAAACGGCATGTTCTCCTGCTTTCATTTTGCGATACAAACCCCGTTCTTCGGGCAAATACCCTATCTGACTGACGTGTTCGGAAGAAAGTTTTCTGCCTTTAAAAAAAACTTCTCCGCTATCAGGAGCAGTTATCCGATTGATAATCCTGATTAAAGACGTCTTTCCGGCGCCATTGGGTCCAAGCAAACCAAAAACAGAACCTTCTTCAACCGATACATTAACGGCATTAAGCGCCGTGAAATCTCCATACTTCTTTGTTACATTACAGACATTCAGCATCTCCATTCTAATTTTATTTTAGTATACAAAAACAGTAATTCATGTTCTTTCTTTACAGTATTAATATTGTGTTACGGAATAACTTTGTATTTCGACTTGGCTTTCAAAAGCGTACACGCATTGAAATGCCACCATTCTCTGTTATAGGTCAGAAAGCCGGATTTGTTCATCACATCCCGCAACAATTTTCTGTTGTCGAGTTGTTGTTGCGTCAGTTTTCCTTCTTTGAGCATTTGTTCTTCTTTTGCCGGCTGAGCTTCCTCTCCAAAGAAATCGTAAGGCGTACCCATATCCAAGGCAACCCCCATATCATTGACAATGGTAATATCCACTGCTGCGCCGTAATTATGCAGACCTGTCTTTTTGGGATTGGCAACATAGATATTCAGCGGCGTTCCTTTTACGATATTCCACATCTTTTGCTGTACCGACAAAGGACGAGCGGCGTCCAAGACCAACAGACGATAGTTCGGATGTTGTTTTTGCAGCAATTGGGAGGCTTTTGCCAGCATGACTGCCGCTTCCGGCTGAAGATAGGCATATTGCGAACTTTCGTACAAGACCTGTCCTGTAAAATTATCGTTCGAAGCATAAGGAAGCACCACGCGAATACTAATATCCTGACTGCGGACTTCGACCAAGCCCATTCGTTCCATTTCCAGACACATTTTCGGTTTGGCGATAACGGGAGGAGGCGTGGAAACTGTTGTCTGCTTTGTTTTCTGTTTGGACAATTCTTCGGATACCGGCGATTTTGCAACCTGATTTACAGAATTGCATGCCATGATCAAAATCAAAACAATAAATGAATACAATCGATTTTTTATTACCATAACACAGAAGGATAAATATTTGCTTTAATCATTTCACTGAACTTTTCTTTCACATACCGACGATCTTCGTTGTAGGTTACGCCATACCATTGGGAATTGGTTTCCAAGACTTTCACCTGTATTTTCCCCGACTTGATCAAATCGTCTGCTGCGAAAGGAATATAAAACTCTGCTTTCGGGTTCAGGATGTTTTTTTGCAGAAAAGAAACAAAGAGGGGTTCTATATGGGCAAAGACAGCAGGATGAAATCCCCAAAAATTCATGGAGACAGGCGTATTGGCGCAAAATTCCATAGTTGTTCCGTCTTCGTTTTGATGGACGATTTTATTATCGGAACAGGTCAATTGCGTATATTCCTGCACATGGGTAAGATTATGATTTTCATCCACCGTACAGACGCCTCGAGATACCGACCCGTTTTCCGACAGCGTATCGGCAAGACGGTAAGACGCCATACAACAGGCATGCGTATCTTTCAACGACAGAGCGTTTAAATAATTGAACAAAACGACAAAAGCATTTTTGCCATAGAAGTCGTCGCCATTAATAACGGCGAAAAAGCCATTGATTTTCTCTTTTGCCATCAGGACGGCATGTGCTGTTCCCCAAGGTTTCGTTCTTTCTTTAGGCGCATGGAACCCGGACGGAAGCGCATCTATCTCCTGAAACACATAGTCGAGCTTTATTTTACCTTTGTATTTATCGGTAATAATCGCTTTAAATTCATGTTCGATGTCCTTGCGAATAACGAACACAATTTTGCTAAAACCCGCCTGCATAGCATCATAGACAGAATAATCGATAATAGTTTCCCCACCGGGACCCAGTTTATCTATTTGTTTCAATCCGCCGTAACGATTGCCCATTCCTGCCGCCAATATTAATAAAGTACATTCATTCATTTGCTTCTTCATTACTGTTTCTTCCAACGATGCAAAAGTACAAAAAATAATTGAGAATTTTTAGTCATGCCATTCGGACGCAATTTTTAGTCATGCCCTTCGGACGTAAATACCCACGCCGTCATTGCGAACGTAGCGAAGCGGAGTGCGGCAATCCAGAGTACTCGCCTGCCCTTTTGTCTTGAACTGTGATTGGCTTTGCCTTTCTCCTTCTTGCTTGGCAGAAGCAAACAAGTTTGCCTCTGCTCTCGCTTCGTGCGTCGATTAACTGATGAACATGATTATGTTTAGCACACAGATGACACAGATTAAACAGATTATCACAGATAAAAAGAAAATCATAGTCCATCAAATTAATCACTAGAATCAGAGTTCAAGACAAAAAAAAGGGCTACCCGAAGACAGCCCTTACAATTATGAGAAAACTTCTTTATTCTTCTCTTAGAATAATGGGGCAGGTGCAAGACTCGCCCCATTACATAATCACCCGAATGGTAATTGTCAATTATCAATTATCCATTGTCAATTCTCTACGACCATGCGTTTCACTATGCGCTGTCCTTTGAACTCCATGCTGTAGAAATACATTCCCGCTGCCAAGTCGGAGGTGTTCAGTTCGATGCTGTGAGCGCCGAAGGTCGTCTCTACCGTCTGACTGTACAGAATCTGTCCGCTGATGCTGTAAACGTTGAAGGTTACGCTTCCGTCGGAAGGAATACTATAAGGAATTACCGTATTGTCATTCGCAGGATTGGGAATGTTCTGACTTAAACTAATTCCCTGTCCGTCAAATGTACTTATGCCGACTTTGTCGGTTCTGCGGATCAGACGTAGCGTGTCGTTGGCTTTGTAGTTGTCCTGATTTGCGACGTAAACCGTGATACTGTAGACCGTGTCGTCAGGGACAGTATAAGCGGTAGCAAAGATAAAGGTCGTATCGCTCAAAATGTCTATCTGTTCAATGCTTCCAGAAACACTGCTTTGTTCTATTCCCTGAGAATTGTCTATCCGAACCTTGATTGGAACATTATAATACATCTGATTGCCTCTGTTTCTCAATGATACGCTAACAGTTACATTTGACCCTGTCGCATCAACCTGACTTCCTGAAGGGTTCAGTATACTGTCTAATACAAGGTCGTTTATATCCACGCATTCGTTGATGAATGCGTCATCATGTACAGCAGGATCACATTGCAAAGAAACTTCCGCTATCACTCCGTAATTCTCTATCCAAGGAACAGTATATGTACTCGCAAACTGATACCTGAGCGAATCTCCCGACTGCAACAGCGTTGTTGTTTCCGTTCCAGTTAAAGTATCGTCGTATCCCTGTGCCTGCACATAGAGTTTCATGTCAAAACCGAAGACAGTCAAGCTGTCTGTATTGTAAATCGTTATTGTCGGACGAATATCTGTTTCTCCCGAAAGACAAGCTGTATTTCCTCCCGATTCCGGCGCGATTACTACCGAAATAGCAGGATTGACAACAACGATTTCTACAAGGGTATCGTTTTGTCTGTCCACATCCAATACTGACGAAAAATAAGCCTTGAAGGTATAAGTCCCTTTGGTGAAGTCAAAACCCGTTGCCATCGTAATGGTGTCGGACGCAAAACTGCCCAGACTGCCGCTCGTCTTGTTTACGGTAAACTTCTGTCCTGTTTCCGCTATTTCCAATACAATATCTGTCGGCGTAGTAACATAATTCAAAGCGGGATCGCTTAAATTCTCCATTACCACTTTGATTTCTTTGTTGCTCATATCACAGGCGGTAAGCGGCGGTATAATTACTTCACTTACTGCAATATCCTGACGAGCCGTAATAAGAATACGGTCAATATACTGTGTTACATCAGCGCTTACGGATTTCTCCATTGCCTCAAAGACAAGAATCACACATTGATTGACAGCATAAGAAGGCAAATTTGCGCTATACTGTTTCCAGCCATATACGGAATTGTATTTGGTAAGCGAAAACAGTGTGTTGTACGTTGCTCCGCCGTCTATGGTAATGCGGACGTCGGTATAATCTTTAGACGGTATGGTATCATGGAAATACCAGAACGACAATGCCGGCTGCGTAGTACGACTTAAATCCATCTGACCGGTAGCAAGCGTTGTCATTGCTCCTCTGCTGCCTGAAAATGCCAATATGCCCGTCCCAAACTGCGGTTTAACTACCGTATCTGCTCCTGTTCCCTGTGTGATTACCTCCCATTTAGCCAACGAATTATTGCCTGTAGAAGAAAACGAAGTGAGGTTGCTGCTACTGAAATCCACATCAATAGGTAAACCGAATTTACCGGAGATATAATAATTTAATAAGGTATCATCATAGGCGATAGTATCCAAGGAACTTTCTAACCATACCTTAATATCGTATTGTCCTGCTGCTATAAGCGGAAAGGCATTGGTCAGGTCAATTGAGCGGTTTTGTCCTGATGCTAAAGAACCTGCGATAATAACAGTATCCAAACTAAAAGGAACAGGTGTTGTTACCCGTACATGCAAGCCGATAGGATTGATGGCAAAATTATAGTTCGAAGTTCCTGAATTAGCTATGTTAGCGCTTAGGGTTACAAAATCCGGTGTACATAAATTATTCGGATCGACCAAACCTGACAATGAAGCAATACTTAGGTTATAGCCCGTATATTTCTCACTGTTGGATGTAAACTGAAGATACGTCCTTCCTGTAAGCGTGATGACATTGCTTGCCGTATCAGCTACCGTTACCGAATAAAGAACCGAACTGCCGTAATACTGTTGCGGGATATGCGCTACCCATAATCCTGAAATACTGTTGTATTGCATAGGTATGGTATCGTACAACACACTGCCGTTGCTCAAGATAGTTTGAATTAGCATTTTGGGCGCAGGCGTAGCAAGCAAAGCCCCTGTGCCTTCCATTATTTTAACATAAACGTCAAACGAAAGGGCATTGATAGTATCCGGAACCAAAGGCTGTGCAAAGCGCGCCAAAGGTACATTATAAGAGGTCA
>JAISRU010000086.1 GCA_031273515.1 Bacteroidales bacterium
TGCATGTTTATCAGATGATAATATTCTCCTTGTCGAGAGAGTAATTCTTCGTGAGCGCCTTGTTCTACGATTACGCCTTCTTTCAAGACGATAATCCGATCGGCATTGCGGATCGTCGACAAGCGATGCGCTATCACAACAGACGTGTGTCGATACATCAGATTATTCAACGCTTCCTGAACAGCCTGTTCCGACTGACTGTCCAATGATGACGTCGCTTCGTCCAACAAAAATACAGACGGATTTCGCAATATCGCTCGTGCTATACTTAATCGCTGACGCTGTCCGCCTGACAATTTTACACCCCTGTCACCGATTATCGTTTCGTATCCCTGAGGCATCTCCATAATGAATTCGTGCGCATTCGCATGTCGTGCCGCCTGAATAACCAACTCCTTTTCTGTATCGGTCTTCCCGAAACAAATATTGTTCAAGACCGTGTCGTTAAATAACATTACGTCTTGCGTTACGACCCCGAATAACGTTCTGACATCTGATATAACATATTCTCGAATATCTTTTCCGTCGATAAGGATTTCTCCGGCGTTCACATCGTAAAACCGAAGTAAAAGGTTCAGCAAAGTCGACTTTCCTCCTCCCGAATTGCCTACCAATGCAATTGTTTCTCCCTTCCTTATCTCCAAATTAATATCGCGCAGGACAGGATCTTTCTCATACGCAAAACTGACATGTCTGAACACAATGTCGTGTTTCAGTTCTTTGATTGATATTGCTTGAGGCTTCTCAGTGATTTTTTCTTCACTGTCCATGATCTCGAATATTCGGCGAGCGGAAACCAATCCCTTCTGAATATAGGAATATCCTCTCACTGACGCCTGAACTGACGGAATAAGTCGTGCAAATACAATGATAAAAAGGATCAGTCCCGTAGCCGTTATACCCTGATTATGCTGCAATAACATCCCCCCTACCCACACAATGAAGACTAAACTCAACACGGCAAACATCTCCGAAACAGGCGCCGACAATTCAATATACCGTATCCCCTTCTTGGCATACTGTGCAAATCGTCTGTTGACCGAACTGAACTTGTCGTAAAAATAGTTCTGAGATGTAAATCCTTTGATGATCCGAACCCCAGACAGCGTTTCTTCGTACATCGACGACAATGCGCTCAGTTCTGTCTGTTCCTGCAAAGATTTTCGTCGAATGGCTTTGTTTATCTTCCTCGTAGAATAACTCACGAGCGGAAAAATCAACAACGAAAGCAGGGTCAGCCATGGATTGATCATAAATAAAGTAACAATGAAAATCAGTATCACCCAAGGCTGTTTGATCAACAGTTCGACTAAACATCTCACCAAAGCAGTACTCACTTCGTGCATGTCGGCATTGAAACGGGTAATCATATCTCCCGATTTATGCTTCGTATAAAATGAAAGAGGCAGTCGCAGAATTTTATCAAACAAATCATTCCTGATGTCCTTCACCACGCCGGCATTGACGGGCGTCAGATAATAAAACCCCAGAAATCGAAACAAATTCGACAGTAAAGAACAAAAGATAAATACGCCGGAAATAAACATCAATGCCGCAAAAACGCCGTAATTACTGTTGAATAACGTAATATAATACGACAACCATCCAATAATGGCGTCGGTGGAAAAACTCCATGCCGGACGAACTGTTACCGGTTCTGTCATTCCAAACAAAAGAGAGATAAACGGAACTATCATCCCCAACGTGAAAAGAGAAAAAAAGGCATACAGCATATTGTAAAAAAATGCCTTCACGATATACAAACGATACGGTTTGATATAGTTCAGTATTCGTTTAAAATCATTCTTCATCATTAAAAATCCAGATTGAACGAAAGATAAAACACGCCTTTATCAGCCACTTTATAATTTTCTACTCCCCATGCGTAGTCGAGCCGAATAAAATAACTGAACAACTGAAACCGCAATCCCATGCCAAATCCGCCCACAATGGGTTCGGTCTGTTTTTTGAGCGTTATCTTGATAGCCTCTCCGCTTTGGATGGTCTGCGTAAACAGGACATTGTTCTCCAAATAAGGATGCAGTCCAACCCAAGCCGTCCCCATATCTCCAAAAAGAACCAATTGCAAGGATTGCAGAAATTCGCTCCGCAGCGGCTTCCGAACAAAACACTGGACTATCTGAAATCGCAATTCCGAATTAAGCACAAAGAAATTAGACCCGTTGCGGATATTCTGAATAAATCCGCGCATATTGGTTGCCAGCGTCTGGTAGCTGTAATTCACCGACGTATCAATGCTTACTTCCCTGTTGAACTTGGGAATTATCCAGTTATCCACTCCGCCCATGTAATAGATAAGTCGATTTTTTCCAAAAGAAGCGCTCGCCGCAAATCGATTTGCCCACACCAATGTATTGTGCAATCTGGCATAATAGCGCATATCCATTCCCACGACGAACATATTGTGAAAGTCGTTGTTCGGGATACATGAAAATTCGGCAAACACTTTTCCTCTGAAACCGCGCATCAGATTGATAGCCATTTTGCGGGTATTGTCGATAATATATTCCTCTTTTGCGCCAATCCAGATACTCTGAGCGGGTCGTTTCTGCAGACTGTAATCATCGACAGCCCGAATATCGTTCCGATTATAACGCAAAACAAAAGATGTATGCAGACTGTTTACCCTGTCGAAAGGATATTTCAGGATATAATGCAGATTGATGTTTTGCTGACGCAGATTATAAAATCCGTCGAACGACTTCAACGACTGAAAATGTAACACAATCTGTCTGTCCAAACGACGTTTCAGATTTTCGTAGCTGTACAGAAATTCAAGATTGTTGAAATCTATCGAAATACGTACTCCTCCTGTCATGCGGAAATCTTCCATCAGGTCGCGTATGCCTATCATCAGAAAAGCGTTTAATCCTGCATTGAGATAAATCGGCGTCTGCGCCTGCACGAATTGCTGATAAGACATGTTCAGAAAATTAAAATCGGCTTGTGCAACCATTTCTCCGATGAAATACTGTACCTCGTAATTGCGGGGAAGCAACGAGATTTCGGGTTGTGTCCCGGGAGACGCCGCAGGTTCTTCTTTTGTTACCGCATTTGTATCATCAGAGGAAGGAATGTTCAAGTCGGATGTCCGAAACTGACGCAGTCGTTTTTGCGGAGTTTTTTGCTGTTCGACGCTGTCAGCGGTTTCTTCTTCGACAGACGCAACTGCAGGAAAAAACAATTCCCGTTTCTTCATGTCGGAAAAAGAAGCATGATTTTCTGTTCCGATAATCTGTCGTCCATTTCGGATTAGCTGCTGAGCAACAACGCCATTCACAGGATCAATGTCCTGAGAAAGAATGCCCGTATTGTAATTGCTCACAGGATACCAGTCCACGCGATAGGTGTAATGTATGCCCGTATCGATATGACTGATTACATTTTTAAACGCTCCCCCATAACGATTGCCCACGCCATTGTTATCGCTCAGAAACGAAACATAATCTTTTCCCGCCTCCATAGCATAGGTTTCATTGGCAGACGAGGTATGAGTAACACGATTAAGCTGTTTTTCTTTGGTTGCAATATCGTACAGAAACAGATCGTATTTTCCCTGCTGAAATCCTTTATCTGCACCGAGCGTATCGTTGTGCCGACTTGAACTGAATATCAGTCGCGTATTATTTGTGATGAAACGGGGAGCGAAATCGTCGGCTTTGTCGTTGGTGATTTGCTCCAACGAACGCGACGGTACATTGTAAAGATAAATGTCCGACCGACCATCTTTGACCCCCGACAACGCAATATAACGACCGTCGGAAGAGTACGAAAAATCGGTTATTTTCTCAATGAACATAACCTGTTTATCGTCGAATTTCTTTTTGTCTATGCGATACGGATGCAGATAGACTTTATCGTGATATTCGGTCATCATCATCAGGAAACTGCCCGAAGGATGCCATGCAAGCAAAGGATAGCTGTAATCGGGATTGTCCTCTATGCGGTAATGAAATCGGTAGATGCATGTTTTACGATTGTCTTGCAGGTTCAGCAGCCAGACTTTCACCCGTCCTTCTCTGTTGCTGACGTAGGCGAGCAGCGTTCCGTCGGGAGAGATGCGGGGATACAGATAGTCGGTATATTTTTTATATTTAAACAGAGATGCTTCCACCGTATCCTGTTCATCTGCTTGCTGGGACGTGTATTTATCGTGATAATATGCCTGCCATTCCGACAAAAGGTCGTCGAAAG
This sequence comes from Bacteroidales bacterium, assembly GCA_031273515.1. GTDB lineage: Bacteria > Bacteroidota > Bacteroidia > Bacteroidales > WCHB1-69 > JAIROC01. Next base: position 4,216 of record JAISRU010000086.1, read on the forward strand.
GGGTTCGCAGGGCATAGTAGATGGCTCGTTCGTAGTTTCGGGTCGCTCCTGCGTAGTAGAGTACGACGGGAATAACGCCTTCGCCGTACTGATCTGCCACGAATTTCCAGAACGAAAATCCGGCTGTCTGCTGTTCCGACACTGACAGATTATGTATCTTTTTATATCTTCCGCTAAATACGCCGTCTTTGACTTTGTTGTCTAATTCGTGCGACCATTCTTTAGAGAGATAAGCGCTTAATCCGTCTGTAAACCACGTCGGAAAAGCAGAAGCATAGCTTGCCGAAATATTCGACCCGACCGTCCTGCCGACCAGAAAATTATTGACAAACAAACCTGCAAGTCCGCCGCGCAGATCGTCCAGAAAAGTATTCAGATTACCTTTGAAATACAGGAATAATTTATCTCCATAGAGGGGCGTTATTCCGCCTGTATTGTAGAAGTCGTCTTCCTGATATCCGATGTTCGACTGCATGAAGTCCGACTGACGCGCATAAATAATAATCTGTATCTTGTTCTGAAGATTTATTCCTAATTTGTCTTCTAATTTCAACACGGTTTCGGAGATATACTCAGAAGCAAAACCGGCTAATTCTTTCGACTGAGGATAATAATAAATATCAGCCAGAGGAGTTCGGTAATAATTCCAGATGCGTTCCGCGTGTTGAATGCGACTTTTTCCAAACGTCAGATTGTATCCGTTGTAAAACTGCGCATCCACCGACATCGCTGAAATACACATCAGAAAACAAAAAACAACAATCGATCGCAACCCATAAAAACAAGACTTCTTATTATCTATAATCATTGTTCGATTTTATCCAAATTTTTCACCCTGCAAAAGTACATAATTTAATTGAGAATTTTCAGTCATGCCATTCGGGTGATTATCTTTAGCACACAGATGACACAGATTAAGCAGATGAACACAGATTTTTTTATTACACAGAGAACACAGAGAAGACACAGAGTTACACAGCGTTTTTTCTCTTGTTCTCCGTGTAGCCTTTTTTATCTTCCGAATGGCAATCCTGATTCAGACAATAATCGAAGAGAAATACACCCAGAATCACCCTATTCTACCTATAATCGGAGAGAAATATACCCAGAATCACCCTATTCTACCCATAATCGGAGAGAAATATACCCAGAATCACCCTATTCTACCCATAATCAGAGAGAAATATGCCCAGAATCACCCTATTCTACCCATAATCGAAGAGACAATAAGCCTGTCAATCCTTAAATC